>CAZMMH010000374.1:0-2775 GCA_964567315.1 uncultured Gammaproteobacteria bacterium | reverse complement strand
CAGCACCTCCACGGTCTCGTCGTTGAGCACGTAGCCCGAGTCGTCGATCAGGCCGTCCTGGCCGTGGGTGGTGAAGGGATCCAGGGCCACGTCGGTGATCACGCCGAGGGTCGGGAAATTCTGCTTCAGCGCGCGCACCGCGCGCTGCGCCAGGCCTTCCGGATTGTAGGCCTCGGCGGCGTCCAGGGACTTGGCGCTCTGCGGTGTCACCGGGAACAGGGCCAGCGCGGGAATGCCCAGTTGCACCGCCTCGGCGGCCTCCTCCAGCAGCAGGTCGATGCTGACCCGCTCGACCCCGGGCATGGAGACCACGGCCTCGCGCTGGCCCTGACCCTCGAGCACGAACATGGGGTAGATCAGGTCGTCGGCGGTGAGCACCGACTCGCGCATCAGGCGGCGGGAGAAGTCGTCGCGGCGCATGCGGCGCATGCGGCGGAAAGGGAACTCGCTCATGGATGGGGTCCTTGGCTGGGGCGCTCGCTGGCCCGACTGTGTACTCCGCCGCCCCGTGGGCGACGCCGTGCGTTAGGATAAGGGACGCGCGCGCCGGCTCCAAGGCGCGGGCGCTCAGCCCCTCCGCGACAAGAGAGCCGCCATGTTGGAATACATGTTCTTCGCCCGCAGCCTCTGCGACGAATTCATTCGCTTCCTCGCCGACCGGGGCGTGCCCCACGAGGTGGCCGAGGACGAGGGCAACTTCAACGTCTCCCTGCCCGACGACCTCGACGAGGCGCTCTCCGACGCCATCGACCAGACCTACGAGCGCCTGCTGCAGGCTCACATGGAGGTACTGGGCGACGAGGAGGGGATGCTGGAAAAGGACGCGGCGGGCGTGCAGATCACCCTGGGCGACGGCCAGATCTGCACCGTGCGCATCGACCCCGACATGGTGGGCCGGCTGCTGCGCGAAATCAGCATGGAGGAACTGCGCGACCTGGTGCACGCGATTGCCCAGCAGGTGGAGAACCCCGACAACCGGCCCCTCTGCCACACCTGAGCAGGCGGCGGCGTAGACGCCATTTCCCTGCTGCCGGCAGGCGATTCAGGCCTGCCCGTCCCTTGATCGTTTAGAATCGCGTCAGGCCCATCAGCGAGGCGTTCCCGCCATGTCCAAACGCATCACCGTCGTCGGCGCCGGCTTCGGCGCGCTCACCGCCGTGCGCACCCTGCGCGCGGCCGACCGCGAGGTCGAGATCACCCTGGTCGCGCCGAAGGCGGAGTTCGTCTACCTGCCCAGCCTGATCTGGATCCCCTCGGGCCTGCGCCGCCCCGAGGAGCTGCGTATTCCCCTGGACAATTTCTTCCGCCGCAGCCGGGTGCAGTTCCACGCCGGCGAGGCCACCGGCCTCTCGGAAGACGGACGCAGCCTGCTCACCAGCAACGGCGAGCTGGCCAACGACGGCCTGCTGATCGCCTCCGGCGGCCGCTTCATCAGGAAGCTGCCGGGCATCGAACACGCCATCACCCCCTGCGAGGGAATCGACGCCGCAGTGCAGATCCGCGACCGCCTGGCGGCCATGGAGGGCGGCACCATCGCCGTCGGCTTCGGCGCCAATCCCAAGGAGCAGTCGGCGGTGCGCGGCGGCCCGATGTTCGAGTTCCTCTTCGGCATCGACACCCTGCTGCGCCGCCAGGGGCGGCGCGAGCGCTTCAAGCTGGTCTTCTTCAACCCGGCCAAGGAGCCGGGCAAGCGCCTCGGCGACAAGGCGGTACGCGGCCTGCTCGCGGCCATGGCCGGCCGCGACATCGAAACCCACCTCGGCCACAAGATGAAGGGCTTCGAGGCGGACAAGGTGATCACCGAGGGCGGCGAGATCCCCGCCGACCTGATCCTGTTCATGCCGGGTCTGACCGGCAACGCCTGGTTCGACAACACCGCGCTCGCCCGCTCCGAGGGCGGCCTGCTCAAGGCCGACCGCCAGTGCCGGGTCGAGGGCGCCGAGCGGGTCTACGTCGCCGGCGACTCCGGCAGCTTCCCCGGCCCGGACTGGATGCCCAAGCAGGCCCACATGGCCGACCTGCAGGCGGAGGCGGCGGCCCACAACCTCCTCGCCGAACTGGCCGGCCGGCCCGCAGAGCGCAGCTTCAAGGTGGAGCTGATGTGCATCGTCGACGGCCTGGACAAGGGCATGCTGGTGACCCGCAGCGAGCAGCGCAACCTGATGCTGCCCCCCTTCTCCGCCATGCACTGGACCAAGCGCGCCTTCGAGCGGCTCTATCTGCGCAAGTACCGCTGAAGACGGCGCCGCGCCGGAGGTTTATGCTTGGGCGGAAAGGAGGCCGCCATGCACGCCACCCCGACACCATCGCCGAAGCGCACCGGCCGCCACGCCGCGGCCGGGTCGAGTGCCGATGGAAACGCCTGAGCTCCCCCCCACCTGCGGCGACGCCAGCCTGCTGGAGGACGGCGCCCCCCTGGCGGGCTGGTACGCGGAACCGATGGCTGCCGAACAGGCCGAGGCGCTGCTGACGGCCTCCCGCGGTCGCACCGAGTTCGCCGCCCGCCTGCGGGAGGCGGTGGCGCGGGCCTGGCTCGGCGGCAGCGACGGCCTGGCCCTGCTCGCCGCCGAGGCAGGCACACCGCGGGAGCGGGCCCTGGCCCTGCTGGTGCACGGCCAGCTGCTCACGGCACGGCGCCACGCCGGGGCGCTGGAAGCCCTCGAGGCCGGCTTCGCCGCAGCCCGCGAACTGCTCGCCCCGGCCGACTACTTCGCCCTGCTACGGCGCCACGAGCTGCTGGCTTGGCTGCCCTTCGGCAACCTCGCCGGCGTGCCC
>CAZMMH010000373.1:0-2802 GCA_964567315.1 uncultured Gammaproteobacteria bacterium | reverse complement strand
AGTTCGCGGGTGACTTCGGTCAGGCGTTCGCTGCGTTCATCGAAGTCAAAGATACCCCCTAAGGGCCTCGAGGCGCCCCTGCATATCCTTGATTTTGCTGACAAGCGGATTGATTTCGAGCATTTCTTTCGCGGGTCCGTGGAGATGCGGCAAAGCGCGCAATGATACTACAGGCAGGGGTGGCGGTAGAAGGCGCTTGCGCAAACAGGCGGATGAAGCCGGGATGAAACCACCGAAGACACCGATTGCACCGAAAAAGCACACAATTTGACGATCGGACCGCCGTCAGCGGCGCCGGCCCATTTTCGGTGTCTTCAGTCGCTTCGGTGGTTCCCGGGGTCTTTCCGACCTGCCCCGGCAAAGGACGAAAAACGGCCCCGGGGTCACCCCCGGGGCCGTTGCCTGCTGGCCGTGCGCTCGCGTCAGGCGGTCTGGCTGACCGGCTGGAAGCCGAAGCCGCTCTGGGCCCAGGCGATGACGCCGCCGCGCAGGTTGATGGTGTTGGTGTAGCCGTTCTGCGCCAGGTAGGAGCAGACCTGCCCGGAGCGGGCGCCGCTGCGGCAGATGAAGACCACCGGCAGCTCCTTGTCGATCTCGTGCAGCCGGTTGCCCAGGATGGAAAGCGGAATCGCCTCGGCCCCCGGGATGGTGCCCTGGGCCAGCTCCATCGGCTCGCGCACGTCGATCATGCGGAATTGCCTGGCCTCGTCCTCCATCCAGCGGGACAGCTCCTGCGCATCGATCTCTTTGACGTTCGAGAAGAACATATTTCCGACTCCTACAGTCAACTTATGACGTTGCCGCCTAGTATATTAGTGCCACCTAATATTTCAAGCCCGGTGCAGCCCCTATCCTCTCAGCCTCCGAACACCTGCAGCAGCTGCTGCAGCACCAGGACCAGCGCCGAAAGGATCAGTCCGGCGAGGAAGGTGCGGTAGCTGTAGGTGAGGAAGCGGTATTTGCGCCGGTAGAGCACCTGGCCAATTTGGTAGATGTCGCGGGTGATGCACTCGTAGACCCGGCCGTCGTCCTCCAGGATCGAGGCCATCCGCCGCGCGTACTCCGGCTCGTCCAGGGAGATGAAATGGCCGAAAAAGAGCGGGTTGAAGCCGTTGCCGGTGGACTCGACCCGGCGCAGTGCCGGCATCACCGCGATGATGGCGAAGACCGCAGCCACCAGGATGAACAACCCCAGCACCACCAGCGCGGGTGAAATGGCGTGGTCGTGAAACTGGCCGACGATGATGGTCAGCATGATCGACGAGGCGCCGATCAGGATATTGGCCTTCTGGTCGGCCATCGCGCTCAACTGGACGTGATGCTGCTGGGTGGTGCGCAGCATGTAGTCGATGCTGCCGCGCTGCTGCACCGCCGCGAAGGCCTCCGCGCCCCCCGTCACCTCCTCCTGCTGCATGTCCTTCCCCTTCCAGTCTCAGCGAAGCGCGCCGCCGCCGGCGGACCCGCGCAAATCGTTGCGAACCGCAACGCCCAGGCCGTTACGCTGCGTAACAAGGTCGCGGAGAATATTCCATAACGCATTGATTTATCAATAGCGTGTTGCCGGTTCTGGGCTTGGCAGGGGGTTCGAAGGCAACGGTGCGCCATGACCGAAACCGCCCTCACCCCACCAACCAAAGTCAAAGCGGTCCCGCGCAAAGACGCGAAGGCGCAAAGGGAACAGCAAACCCGACAGACCGGCGTCCCCTGGTGCGTCGTCGACCCGTACGGGCAGTGACCGAAGCGCCCGCCGGCCACGCCCTACATGCCGTCCTTTGCGCCTTCGCGTCTTTGGCGCGAGACCGCTTTTCGCCTTGCCCGCCGACCGATGTTCGAACGTCGGTTCAGTCTCGATCACCGTCGTCGGCGCCCGCAGCAGCGGGTACCGGCCGGTCCTTTGCGAGACTTTTTGCCACGCCCTGCCGCGCGCCCGGCGCGCTCTGCCGGGAGACCCGATTCCCGGCCCTCGACCCGGAGCTGGCCCTCGACCTGGAGAACGCCGGCATCGAGTTAGGCAGCGGCCGGCGGGCGGAAAGCGAGGGCGCGCAGCCGGCACGGCTGAAACAATTTCTTTCTAGGCTATGATCAACGGCAACGCGGCAACGGCTTACGGTATGCTTGCCCCTCGGACCACGGCATGGCCCTGGGACCGCCCCGGCGGCGGCCACGCGCCGCCGGCCCCGCAATTACCTGCCGACCCAGCGAATCCCTGCGCCCCGCCCCTGGCGGCGCGGCGCACGAAGTAGCGAAACCTGCAATAACAAGCAAAGACCGAGGAGTCGCCCATGTCTGACGAGAAGATCTTTCCGGTTCCGGCCAACATCGCCGCCAAGGCCCATGTCGACCCGGCCGGCTATGAGTCGATGTACCGCCGTTCGGTGGAGGACCCGGACGGTTTCTGGGCCGAGCAGGCCGAACAGTTCCTCACCTGGGCCAAGCCCTGGGACAAGGTCTCCGACTGGAGCTTCGAGGGCGACGTCCACATCAAGTGGTTCGAGGGCGGCAAGCTCAATGCCGCCTACAACTGCCTCGACCGTCACCTGGAGACCCGCGGCGACCAGGTGGCCATCATCTGGGAAGGTGACGACCCCTCCGTCGACAAGAAGATCACCTACCGCCAGTTGCACGAGGAGGTCTCCCGCCTGGGCAACGTGCTCAAGTCCCGCGGGGTCAACAAGGGCGACCGGGTCTGCATCTACATGCCGATGATCCCCGAGGCGGCGGTGGCCATGCTCGCCTGCGCCCGCATCGGCGCGGTCCATTCGGTGGTCTTCGGCGGCTTCTCGCCGGAGTCGCTCAAGGACC
>CAZMMH010000372.1:0-2812 GCA_964567315.1 uncultured Gammaproteobacteria bacterium | reverse complement strand
CGGCTGCAGCCGGTGATGCGGCCGAGTTCGGTGCGGGTGACGCGGATCTGCATGCCGTCGGGGTGGGTCATGGCCTCCGGCTGCTGGCACAGGTCGAGCAGGGTGTTGGCGATGCGGCCGCTGACGGTGATGTAGGCCAGGTCGCTGGCCTTGCGCGCGGTCTTGAGCAGACGCTGGGAGAGCTGGGTGCCGATGGCGGTGAGGATCTCCGGGTAGATGTCGTGCAGCTCGTTGCGTGCCAGCTGGCCCAGGCGGTCGTACGGGATGCCGGCGACGGTGCAGGGTGCGCGGGCGGTGACGGTGACCTCGCGCGCGTGCTGCGGCGGCACGAACAGGCCCATCTCGCCGATGAAGCTGCCGGCGTTCAGGTAGTCGAGGACCAGATCGTTGCCCTCGTCGTTCTCCAGGCTGATCGCCACCGAGCCGTCGATGATGTAGAAGAGCGTGTCGGCCGGATCGCCGGGGTTCAGCACCACCTCGCGGTTGGCGAAGGTGCGGCGCTGGGCGTGATCGAGAAAGGCCTGAATGGCGGCGCTCGGTTTGTTCACGACGGGCAGTGGCATTTCGGTCCATTCCTTATTCAGGCATTTCTATCGGGCCATTGTGGAATAATGTCGCGCCCCGAAGCAACTGACGAGGTTTGAGCCGCAATGGCCGAGCACCGGCACCCTGCAATGCCATACGCCTTCGGCATCCCGCCGGCGCGGGCACGCCTGCGCGTTGCGGCCGAGGACTTTCGGGTCGACGAACTCGGTGTGGTCACACCCTCTGGCGAGGGCGAGCACCTGCTGCTGCGGCTGCGCAAGCGGGAACGCAATACCGCCGAGGTCGCAAGGCTGCTGGCACAAGTGGCCGGCGTTGCGCCGGGCGCGGTGAGCTATGCGGGACTCAAGGACCGGATCGCGGTCACCAGTCAGTGGTTCAGCGTGCACCTGCCGGGGCGCGCCGATCCCGAGCTGCAGCCACTGCTCGATGCCGGCCTGGAGGTGCTGGAGGCGGGGCGTCACTCGCGCAAGCTGCGCCGCGGCGCCCTGCGCGGCAACCGCTTCCTGATCCGCCTGCGGGAGGTGCAGGGCGAGCGCGAGGCGGTGGAGGCGCGGCTGGCGCGCATCCGTGCCGACGGCGTACCGAACTATTTCGGCGAGCAGCGTTTCGGCCGCGGCGGCGGCAACCTGGAGCGGGCCGAGGCGATGTTCGCCCGCCGCTTCCGGCCCAAGGACCGCAACCTGCGCGGCCTCTACCTCTCGGCCGCACGCTCTTTGCTGTTCAATCTGGTGCTGGCCGAGCGGGTCCGCGCCGGGCACTGGGACCGGCTGCTGCAGGGTGAGGCGGCAATGCTCGAGGGCAGCGACAAACACTTCCTGGCCGAGTCCGTCGACGCGACCCTGGAGCAGCGCCTGGCGGCCCACGACATCCATCCCAGCGGGCCCCTGTGGGGGCGGGGGCGTCCCATCTGCAGCGGCGAGGCGCTGGCCTTCGAGGAGGCGGTGCTGGAACCGTACGCCCTTTGGCGCGACGGCCTCGAGCATGCGGGCCTGAGCCAGGAGCGGCGCTCGACCCGCCTGCTGGCGCGGGAGCTGAGCTGGCGCTGGGAGACGCCCACGCTGCTGGAACTCGGCTTCGTGCTGCCGCCCGGCTGCTACGCCACCACCCTGCTGCGGGAACTGGCCGACTGCGGCGGCGAGGAGGATTGATGGGTTGACGGGTTGGTCAATCGATTGAGCCGTTGATCGCTTGATCGGGGGAGCGAAGGAGGGCAAGGCTGATCCACCGATATAAGCAATGGACCAATTAACCGCTCGACTCAACCGCGCTTAAGCAGCACGTAGACCGCGCCGGTGCCGCCGTCCACCGGGCGCGCGGAAGAGAAGGCCAGCACCTCATCGCGCTGGCGCAGCCAGCGGTTGACCATGTGTTTCAGCACCGGCTCGCGGTTCTGCGAGCGGTTGCCCTTGCCGTGGATGATGCGTACGCAGCGCCGCTCGCGGCGGCGCACCCGCTGCAGGAACTGGACGATGGCCTGGCGCGCCTCGACCACGGTCATACCGTGCAGATCCAGCTCGGCCGCGACGCTGTACTGGCCGCGGCGCAGCTTGCGCAGCAGGCTGTGCTGCAGGCCCGGGCGGGCGAACCAGAGTTCGTCGCCGGTCTCCAGCTCGGGCAGGTACTCGTCGGAGAGCATGTCGTCGCGCAGCCGCGCCTCGTCGGCCAGGCGCTGGCGCGGGATCGGTGGCGGTCCGGGGGGCGGCTGATGGGCCCGGTCGCTGGCCACCGGGACCACCGGACCGACGGCCTCGCGGAACAGCTCGCGCTCCTCGTCGGTGATGGGCGGTTTTCTGGCCATTGCTGCGGCTCCTGCCGGGCTTCTGAAGGGGCGCTCCGGCCTATTCTACGGGGGCGGGGGAGCGCCGTTAACCCTAGGGGGCCGCCGCTCCGGACAGGCCGTCCCCGGCGGCCCGGAGACGGGCGCCGCGTTCGGCGGCGGAATAGGGTAATATCTGCGCCAATCCGCTACGCGCAGTGTCGTCCCGCTTCATGTTCATCCTGATCAGCAACGATGATGGTTACCAGGCCCCGGGCATCGCCTGCCTGGCCGAGAGTCTGGCGCAGATCGCCGACATCGCCGTGGTGGCGCCGGAGCGCGATCGCAGCGGCGCCAGCAACTCCCTGACCCTGGAGCTGCCGATCCGCGCCACGCCTACCGGCAACGGCTTCGTGCGGGTCGACGGCACGCCCACCGACTGCGTGCACCTGGCCATCACCGGCCTGCTGGAACGGGAACCGGACATGGTGGTGGCGGGGATCAACGCCG
>CAZMMH010000371.1:0-2836 GCA_964567315.1 uncultured Gammaproteobacteria bacterium | reverse complement strand
TGCGCCTGCGTCACGAGCCGACCCTGGAGGAAATCCTGGACGCGGTCGGCGACCCGTCGCGCTACCGGCAGATCGTCTTCTGCGGCCTGGGCGAGCCCACCCTGCGCCTGGACATGCTGCTGCAGGTGGCGCGCGAGCTGAAGAAGCACGGGGCCTTCATCCGCATCAACACCGACGGCCTCGCCAACCTGGTCCACGGCCGCGACGTGACGCCGGAGCTGGAGGGGCTGGTGGACGCCCTGTCCATTTCCATGAACGCGCAGAACGCCGAGCTGTACGAGAAACACACCCGCCCCAAGCAGCCCGGGGCCTTCGAGGCCATGCTCGACTTCACCCGCCTGGCCAAGGCCCACGTGCCCGAGGTGGTGCTGACCGCCATCGACGGCCTGGAGGGGGTCGACATCGCCGCCTGCCAGGCGATCGCCAACGACCTCGGCGTGCAGTTCCGCCGCCGGGTGCTGGATCTGGTGGGCTGATGGCGCTGTCGGACTACGTCAACACCTTCGGTCAGCACCTGCTCGCCAAGTACGGCGCGCGGGTGCACAAGGTGGCGATCAACGCCGGCTTCACCTGTCCCAACCGCGACGGCGCCAAGGGGCGCGGCGGCTGCAGCTTCTGCAACAACAGCTCCTTCAGCCCGGATGCGCGCAATCACGACCCGGTGGCGGCACAGATCGCCCGCGGCCGCGCGGTGATCCGACGCCGCACCGGCGCCGAGCGCTACCTGGCCTACTTCCAGGCCTACACCAACACCTACGACGACCCGGCGAGCCTCAAGGCGCTCTACGACGAGGCCCTGGCCGAACCCGACGTGGTCGGTCTTTCCATCGGCACCCGTCCCGACTGCGCGCCGCCGGCGGTGCTCGACCTGCTGGCCGACTACCGTGCCCGCGGCCTCGAGGTGTGGCTGGAGCTGGGACTGCAATCCGCCTCGGACGCGACCCTGGCGCGGGTCAACCGCGGCCACGGTTTCGACGAATACCGCGCGGCCGTACGGGCCGCCCGCGCCCGCGGCCTGCCCGTCTGTACCCATCTCATCGTCGGCCTGCCCGGCGAGCGGCCGGCGGACAGCCTGCGCAGCCTCGAGCGGGTGCTGGAGCACGGGGTGGACGGACTCAAGCTGCACCCCCTGCACGTGGTCAAGGGGACGCTGCTGGCCAACCAGTGGCGCCACGGCGAATACCGGCCATGGGCGTTCGAGGAGTACGTGGAGACCGCCGTCGACATGATCGAACAGACCCCCGAAGAGGTGGTGTTTCACCGCCTCACCGGCACCGCGCCGAAGGAAATCCTGCTGGCGCCGGCCTGGTGCGGCTGGAAGTGGCGGGTGCTCAACGCCATCGAGCAGCGTCTGGCGCGCCGCGGCAGCCGCCAGGGGCATCCCTTTTCCCGAGTGAGGTGTCTGGCATGAGCGGGATCGAGCTGGTCTGTCCCGCCGGCAATCTGCCGGCCCTGCGTGCCGCCGTCGACAATGGTGCCGACACCGTCTACATGGGCTTTCGCGACGGCACCAACGCGCGCAACTTCCCCGGTCTGAACTTCGATGAGCGCGGCGCCCGCGAGGGGATCGACTATGCCCATCGCCATGGCCGCAAGGTGCTGCTGGCGCTCAACACCTATCCCCAGCCGAACAACTGGCCGACCTGGACCGCCGCGGTCGATCGCGCCGCGGAACTGGGCGTGGACGCGCTGATCCTGGCCGATGCCGGGCTGATGCGATATGCCAGCAGGACCCATCCCGACCTGCGCCTGCACCTCTCGGTGCAGGGCTCGGCCACCAGCCACGCGGCGATCGCCTTCTACCGCGAGCATTTCGCCATCCAGCGGGTGGTGTTGCCGCGAGTGCTGTCCCTGGCCCAGGTGCAGCGGGTGATCGACAGTGCCGAGGTGGAGGTGGAGGTGTTCGCCTTCGGCAGCCTCTGCGTGATGGTCGAAGGGCGCTGCTACCTCTCCTCCTACGTCACCGGCGAATCGCCCAACACCTGCGGCGCCTGCTCCCCGGCCAGGGCGGTGGAGTGGTCCGAGGCGCCCGAGGGGCGCGAGGTGCGTCTCGGCGGGGTGCTTATCGACCGCTACGGCGCGGACGAGCCGGCCGCTTACCCGGTGCTGTGCAAGGGTCGCTATACGGTCAAGGGCAAGTCGGGCTATGTCATCGAGGAGCCGACCTCGCTCTCGGTGCTCGACATCCTGCCCCAGCTGCTGCGCATGGGTGTGCGCGCGCTGAAGGTCGAGGGGCGCCAGCGCAGCCCGGCCTACGTGGCCCAGGTCACCGCGGTGCTGCGCCAGGCCATCGATACGGCCCAGGCCGACCCGGCAAGCTACGCCCCGCGCAGCGACTGGATCGCCCAGCTCGACCGCGTCGCCGAGGGTTCCACCCACACCCTTGGCGCACTGGAGCGGGCCTGGCAGTAGGTCAAAAGCGGATCGGTCGCACGCAAAGGCGCCAAGGCGCAAAGGAAAATCAAATCACATTTGGGGCAGAGTGTGTGTGAGCACGATGCCCCATGGCTTGGCCGTCTCGGATGGCCTGCCAGAGGGTTGTTGCAGTTCTTGGCGGCTTTGCGCCTTTGCGCGAGACAAGGTTTTCATGTTTTCAGGTGAACAACGATGAAGCTGGCACTCGGCCCCATTCTCTATTTCTGGAACCGCGACGACGTCGAGGCCTTTTATCGCCAGGTGGCCGAGTGGCCGGTGGATACGGTCTATCTGGGCGAGGCGGTCTGTGCCAAACGGCGCAGCATGCAGCTGGAGGGCTGGCTGGCGATCGGCGAGATGCTGAGCGCGGCGGGCAAGGAGGTGGTGCTCACCAGCCTGGCCCTGATCGAGGCGGAGTCGG
>CAZMMH010000370.1:0-2858 GCA_964567315.1 uncultured Gammaproteobacteria bacterium | reverse complement strand
TGCAGAAAGGCGGCCCGCTCCAGACCGATGTCGACGAAGGCCGCCTGCATGCCCGGCAGCACCCGACAGACCTTGCCCTTGTAGATGTTGCCGACCAGGCCGCGGCACGAACTGCGCTCGATCAGCACCTCCTGCAGCACCCCGTTCTCCACCAGGGCCACCCGCGTCTCCTGCGGCGTGACGTTGACCAGCACTTCCTCGCTCATGCTCTCTCCAACAAATCGAAACCCAACTCGCGGAGCAGTTCCGCGGTCTCGAACAGGGGCAGCCCCATGACCCCGGAGTAGCTGCCCTCGAGGCGCTCCACGAACAGCGCCCCCAGTCCCTGAATGGCATAACCGCCGGCCTTGTCCGCCGGCTCGCCCGAGGCCCAGTAGGCGGCTCGCTCGGCCTCACCCAACGGGCGAAAGATGACGTGGCTGAGCGACAGCCGCGACGCCTCGCGCAACCCGTCCGCCACGGCCACCGCACTCATCACCCGGTGCTCGCGCCCCGACAGGCGGCCCAGCATCGCCAGCCCCGCGTTGCGGTCGGCGGGCTTGCCGAGGATCTCCCCGTCCACCACCACGCAGGTGTCGGCGCCCAGCACCGGCAGTTGCGGCGCATCGGCCAGAAGCGCGCGCCCGGCCCGCGCCTTGGCCAGGGCCAGGCGCAGGGCATACATCTCCGGGGTCTCCCCCGCCAGCACCCGCTCGTCCACCTCGGCGGCCACCCGGGTGAAGGGCACGCCGATCTGCGCCAGCAGTTCGCCACGGCGCGGAGAGGAGGAGGCCAGGAACAGATGGGGAACGGACATATCTGGAGGAGTTTCCCGGTTCCCCGCGGCGCTTGCAAGGCGCCGCGGCCGGCGTCATGCCCGATGGTAGGGGTGATTGACGGTGACGCTCCAGGCACGGTAGAGGGCCTCGGCGACCACGATCCGCACCAGCGGATGGGGCAGGGTCAGGGGCGACAGGGACCAGCGCTCCTCGGCGTTGGCGGCGGCTGCGGGCGCCAGCCCTTCGGGGCCGCCCACCAGCAGGGCCACGTCGCGGCCGTCCCCCAGCCACCGGCCGAGCCGGCCCGCCAGCTGTTCGGTGCTCCAGGGCCTGCCCGTCACCTCCAGGCTCACCACCCGAGCCCCCTTGGGGATCGCCGCCAGCATCCGCTCCCCCTCGTCGCGCACCAGGCGGGCCACGTCCGCCCCCTTGCCGCGCCGCCCGGGGGCAATCTCCACCAGCTCCAGCGCGCACTCCGCCGGCAGCCGGCGCGCGTACTCGGCATAGCCCGACTCGACCCAGGCGGGCATGCGGTTGCCGACGGCGATCAGGCTGATGCGCACCGCTAGCCCGGATACTTCACCGCGGAGCGCGCTGGAGACGCGCTTCGCAGCCGGGGTCGCGCCGCTCTGGAGCGAAATGCGTGGCCGTAGCCACGTATTTCGTGAAGAGCAAGTGAGCGCGAGCGAGAAGCCGCCTCCAGCGTGCTGGCCGGGCGGCGGCAACGAACCGCGTTGCCGATCAACACGCAAACAATCATTCTTCGCACGTTACAAATCAACATGTTAGGTGCAGCCGCTCGGCGCCGTGGTGAAATATCCGGGCTATTCCCCTTCCGCGGGTCCTCCGACCCGACGCAGCGCCTCCTCGTCCACCTCCCAGAGCTTCTCCAGGTTGTAGTAGTCGCGGGTCCGCGGCAGCATCACATGGACCACCACGTCGCCCAGGTCCACCAGCACCCATTCGGCCCCGCCTTCGACTCCCAGGGGCCGCACGCCGGCCTCCTTGGCCTTGACGCTCACGCTGTCGGCCAGCGACTTCACGTGACGGTCGGAGGTGCCGCTGGCGACCACCATGAAATCGGCGATGGAGGTCTTGCCACGCACGTCGATGACCGCGATTTCCACCCCCTTGAGCTCCTCCAGGGCGGCAACCGCCAGATTTTTCAGTTCTTCAGCCTGCATGCCTGTTCCAGTTCTCGTTGCTTGAATTCGATATCAGTCGCGGTACAGCCCGAGATCCGCGATCCTCAACTCCACCGCCGGCGGCGTCAGGTAGCGGATACTGCGCCGCGCCCGGCACAACTCGCGCAGCCGGGTGGCGGAGACATCCAGCTGGGTCACGCCGACAAACAGCACCGCCCCGGCCGGCGCCGCCGCCAGGGCCGCTGCGTCGTACGTGCGATGCGTGGCCAGCAATACGCCCAGTTCGCCATCCGCCGGTGGCTCACTGCCTGGCCGCTCCATCACCACCAGGTGGGCGAGGCCGATCAGTTCCTGCCAGCGATGCCAGCCCGGCAGCCCGAGGAAGGCGTCCATCCCCAGGATCAGGCAGAGCGGCGTCGCCCCCAGTTCGCTCCGCAGCGAGGTCAGGGTGTCCACCATATAGGAGGGCCCCTCGCGCTCGAGTTCGCGGGTATCCACGCTCAGCCCCGGTGTCTCCGCGACCGCGGCCCGCAACAGCTCCAACCGCGCCGCCGCGTCGGCCTGCGGCATCTCCCGGTGCGGCGGTATCCGGCACGGCACCAGGCGCACCTCCGCCAGCCCCAGCGACTCCTGCAGCTCCAGCGCCGGGCGCAGGTGGCCGATGTGAACCGGATCGAAGGTGCCGCCGAGGATGCCGATGGGGCGCATGGCTTAATTTTGAATTTTGAATTTTGAATCTTGAATTGGGGAGTGCGCCCGATGGGCGCACGACCAACTACCGAAAAAGTCGCGGCGCAAAGCGCCGCACCGAAATTCAAAATTCATCATTCAAAATTCAACATGGCTTATTCCCGGATGTGCCCATCGCCGATGACGATGTACTTCTGCGACGTCAGCCCTTCGAGCCCCACCGGGCCGCGGACGTGGATCTTGTCGGTGCTGATGCCGATCTCGG
>CAZMMH010000369.1:0-2859 GCA_964567315.1 uncultured Gammaproteobacteria bacterium | reverse complement strand
AGCACGCCGCCGCCGGCCTGCGCCTGTGGGGCTGGGTCGGCCTGCCCACCTATTCCCGCAGCCAGGCCGATCAGCAGCACTTCTACGTCAACGGTCGCGCGGTCCGCGACCGCATGGTGGCCCACGCGGTGCGCCAGGCCTTCGCCGATGTGCTCTACCACGGGCGTCATCCGGCCTTCGTGCTGTTCCTGGAGCTGGACCCGCGCTTGGTGGACGTCAACGCCCATCCGGCCAAGCACGAGGTGCGCTTCCGCGAGCAGCGGCTGGTCCACGACTTCCTCTTCCGTACCCTGCACGAGGCTCTCGCCGCCCAGCGTCCCGGGCTCACTCCGCCTCCGGCCGCTCCGCGGCCAGCCGCGCCGGCGGCTGCGCCGCGCCAGGCCAGCATGCCCCTGGCGGTGAACGAGCAGGTGGCCGCCTATGCGGCGCTTCATCCGGCGCCGGCCGCCATGCCGGCCCCGGAAGCGGCGGTCGCCCCGGTGGAGGTCGCGGGGGCGGAGGAGGTCCCGCCCCTCGGTTACGCTATTGCCCAACTCCACGGCATCTACATCCTGGCGGAGAATGCCGAAGGCCTGGTGCTGGTGGACATGCACGCGGCCCACGAGCGGATCACCTACGAGCGGCTTAAGCAGGCCACCGACGGCGCCGGCGTGGCGCGCCAGCCGCTGCTGGTGCCGGTGACCCTGCGGGTCGCTGCCTCTGAGGCGGTCCTGGCCGAGGAGCATGCGTCGCTGCTCGACGCCCTCGGACTGAGGGTCGACCGCCTCGGCCCGGAGAGCCTGGTGCTGCGCGAGGTGCCGCTGATGCTGGGCGACAGCGATGGCGGCCAGCTGCTGCGCGACGTGCTCGCCGACCTCAAGACCCACGGCAGCAGCAGCCGGGTACATGAGGCGCAGAACGCGATCCTCGCCACGGTTGCCTGCCACGGTTCGGTGCGTGCCCATCGCCGCCTCAGCCTGCCGGAGATGAACGCCCTGCTGCGCGATATGGAGCGTACCGAGCGCAGCGGCCAGTGCAACCACGGCCGGCCCACCTGGGTCCAGCTGAGCCTGGACGAGCTCGACCGCCTGTTCCTGCGCGGTCGTTGAGCCATGCCTGATTCAAGGCCCACGGCGATTCTGCTCATGGGGCCCACCGCCTCGGGCAAGACCGAGCTGGCGCTGGAACTGGTGCGGCGGCTGCCCTGCGAGATCGTCAGCGTCGACTCCGCCCTGGTCTACCGCGGCATGGACATCGGCACCGCCAAGCCGGGGCCGGAGATCCTGGCCGAGGCGCCCCACCGGCTGATCGACATCCTCGATCCCGCCGAGAGCTATTCCGCTGCCCGCTTTCGCAGCGATGCCCTGCGTGAAATGGCCGAGATCACCGCTGCCGGGCGCATTCCCCTGCTGGCGGGCGGCACCATGCTCTATTTCCGCGCCCTGCAGCAGGGGCTGGCCGAGCTGCCGGCGGCCGATCCGGCGCTGCGCGCCAGGCTGGAGGCGGAGGCGGAGCGGGAGGGGCTGGCGGCCCTGCACCGGCGCCTGGCCGCGGTCGACCCGGAGGCGGCGGCACGCATTCATCCCAATGACCCCCAGCGTATCCAGCGGGCCCTGGAGGTGTTCGAGCTGAGTGGTCTGCCGCTGAGTGAACTGCAGGCCCGGGCGGCCCATGAACCTTTCCCTTACCGGGCAGTCAAAATCGCGGTTGCACCGGCCGATCGGGAGCTGCTGCACGCGCGCATCGCGCGGCGTTTCCGGCGCATGCTGGAGGCGGGTTTCCTGGGCGAGGTGGAGGCGCTGTTCGCCCGCCGCGATCTGGGCCTTGGCCACCCCTCGGTGCGCGCGGTCGGTTACCGCCAGGCCTGGGAATACCTGCTCGGCGAGGTTGACCGGGAGACCATGGAGGAGCGGGCCATCATCGCCACCCGGCAGTTGGCCAAGCGCCAGTTCACCTGGCTGCGCAGCGAGACCGGGATTTCCTGGCACGATGCGGAAGGGGGCGATCTGGTCGAGAATGTATTGAAAACGGTAAGTCGAGCCTCTATATAAGAGGCTCGGGCATTGCGCCACGGGCCCACCCATTGTCTGGAAGTGGTGTTTGATTTTATTGGATTTTTGTTGGTGGCGGCTTGCAGTTGTTGCAAAAAACAACAAGGAGAACCGAAATGAACAAGGGGCACTCTTTGCAGGAACCCTTCCTTAATACCCTGCGCAAGGAGCGGGTACCGGTCTCGATCTTCCTGGTGAACGGAATCAAACTTCAGGGCCAGATCGAATCTTTCGACCAGTTCGTGGTGTTGTTGAAGAACTCGGTCAGCCAGATGGTGTACAAGCATGCGATTTCCACGGTTGTGCCTTCGCGCAACATCCGTTTCCAGCCCGGCAGTTCGGCGGGCGGCCACTCCAACGGCGGCGAGGGCGGTCCTGAACCCGGCAACGTCTGAGGGCAACCGTTGGCCCTGCGGGGGGCGCTCGTTTGTTTGAGCGGCCCCGCAGCGGCGAACGGGCGGTCCTCGTTCACATCGAATTTCCCGGCGCGGACGACGGCGGCTCTCTCGACGAGTTCCGTGAGCTCGCCCGCTCCGCCGGCGCCCTGTCGGTGGCGGAGGTGAGCGGCAGCCGCGGCGCGCCCGATCCCAAGTATTTCGTCGGTACCGGCAAGGCCGAGGAGATCCGCCTCTGCGTGGAACAGGAGGAGGCGGAGCTGGTGCTGTTCGACCATGCACTGTCGCCGGCCCAGGAGCGCAACCTGGAGCGGCTGCTGCAGTGCCGGGTGCTCGATCGCACCGGCCTGATCCTGGACATCTTCGCCCAGCGCGCGCGCAGCCACGAGGGCAAGCTGCAGGTGGAGCTGGCCCAGCTGCGCCACCTCTCCACC
>CAZMMH010000368.1:0-2877 GCA_964567315.1 uncultured Gammaproteobacteria bacterium | reverse complement strand
CAGCACCTCCACCTACCCGTTCTTCAAGAACTTCTATGCCGGCGGTATCCGCAGCGTGCGCGGCTTCCAGGACAACACCCTCGGCCCGCGGGATTCCAACGGCCGTCCGACCGGCGGCAATCTCAAGCTGGTGGGCAATCTGGAGCTGTTCTTCCCGCTGCCCATGGCTCCCGACAACAACACCGTGCGCTTGAGCGTGTTCGGCGATATTGGTAACGTGTATGGTGCCAAGGAAACCTTCGACGCGAAGCTGTTACGCTACTCCACCGGTATTGGCGCGACCTGGCTGTCGCCGCTCGGGCCCATGAGCTTCGCCGTGGCGAAGCCCTTCAACAAGCAGACCGGCGACACCACCGAGATCTTCCAGTTCACGCTGGGCGCCGCCTTCTGATCCATCGTTCGAGGAGCACACTTTGAAACGTATTGCACGAGTCCTGCTTATGGGTCTGGCCTTGGCGGTTGCCGCGGGTGCGGCACAAGCCGCCGAATACAAGGTCGGGTTCGTAAACGCGCAGAAGCTGCTGGAGAACGCGCCCCAGGCCAAGGCCGCGCGCGACCAGCTGGCCAAGGAGTTCAAGACGCGCGACGAAAAACTGGTGAAAATGCAGAAAGCCCTGCAGGCAGCGGAAAACAAGCTGCAGACGAACGGTCCGGTGATGAGCGAGGAGAACCGGCGCAAGCTGGAGCGCTCGCTCATCGATCAGAAGCGCGAGCTGAAGCGGGCCCAGGACGACTTCCGCGACGACTTCAACATCCGCCGCAACGAGGAGCTGCACAAGCTCCAGCGCACGGTATACGACGCGATTACCGCCGAGGCCAAGGCGGGCAGTTACGACCTCATCGTCGGTGACGGCGTCATTTTTGCCAGCACCCGCGTGGACATCACCGGCAAGGTGCTCAAGCGCCTGAAGGCGCAGGCCAAGTAAGCCCGGGGCGCCGGTGGCGGTGACCCTCAAAGAGCTGGCGGTCAGGGTCGGCGCCACGGTCCGCGGGGACGACTCCGTGCTGATTGAGGGCATTGCCACCCTGCGCAACGCCGGCCCCCGCGATCTCAGCTTCTTCGCCAACCGGCGCTACCGCCGCGACCTGCGCGAGACCCGCGCCGGCGCGGTGCTGCTTGCGCCGGAGGACCTCGACGACTGTCCGGTCCCGGCGCTGGTGGCCGCCAACACCCGCCTGGCCTACGCGCTGATCGCCGAACTCCTTCATCCGCTGCCCGCCGTCGAGGCCGGCGTTCACCCCGATGCCAGCGTCAGCCCCGAGGCGGAGCTGGGCGCCGGCGTGGTGGTCGGCGCCGGCAGCGTGGTCGAGGCCGGTGCCCGCCTCGGCGCCGGGGTGCAGGTGGGGCCGGGCTGCGTGGTTGGCCGCGATGTGCGCATCGGCGGGGGCAGCCGGCTGGTCGCCAGCGTCACCCTGTGTCACGGCGTCAGCATCGGTTGCCGGGTCCTGATCCACCCCGGCGCGGTGATCGGCGCCGACGGCTTCGGCCTGGCGCTGGAGGAGGGGGTCTGGCACAAGGTGCCGCAGATCGGTTCGGTGCAGATCGGCGACGATGTGGAAATCGGCGCCAACACCACCGTCGACCGTGGCGCCATCGAGGATACGGTGATCGAGGAGGGGGTAAAACTGGACAACCAGATCCAGGTCGCCCACAACGTGCACATCGGTGCCCACACCGCCATTGCCGGTTGCGCAGGCATCGCCGGCAGCACGCGCATCGGCCGCCGCTGCCAGATCGCCGGCGCCGCGGAGATTTCCGGTCACCTGGAGATTGTCGACGACGTGGTGGTCACGGTGGGCAGCCTGGTGACTAATGATATCCGCGAGCCCGGTGTATACTCGTCCGGATCGCCGCTCATGCCCAATGGGCAGTGGCGGCGCAGCATGGCGCGGATCAAGCAGATCGACGAGCTGGCCAAGCGGATCAAGGCCCTGGAGCAGCGGCTGGCCGAGCTGGGCGAATAACTATTACGGTCCCGGCGTTTCGGGGCCGACATTAAGCACAAAGGAAACGGCATTGGATCCGATCGACATTCACGAGGTGATGCGGCTGTTGCCCCATCGCTATCCGTTTCTGCTCGTGGACCGGGTGACCGACTTTCAGCAGGGTAAGTCGCTCATCGCGTACAAGAACGTCACCATCAACGAACCGTTCTTCCAGGGGCATTTTCCGCAGCGTCCGGTGATGCCGGGCGTGCTGATCCTCGAGGCGCTGGCTCAGGCCACCGGCCTGCTGGCCTTCCGCACCGAGGAGCGCAAGGCCGAGCGCGATACCCTCTACTACTTCGTCGGTGTGGACAAGGCGCGCTTCAAGCGCCCGGTCGAGCCCGGCGATCAGCTGTTTCTGCACGTCAACCTGCTGCGGACCAAGCGCGGCATCTGGGTCTTCGAAACCGAGGCCCGGGTCGACGGCCATGTTGTCGCCACCGCCGAGATCATGTGCACCGAGCGGGAAATCGAGTCTTGATCCACCCCAGTGCCGTCATCGATCCCGGTGCCAAGATCGCCGACGACGCGCATGTCGGACCGTTCAGCGTCATCGGCGCGGACGTGGAGATCGGGCCCGGTTGTCACATTGGCCCCCACGTGGTGCTGAGCGGGCCCACCCGCATCGGCCGCGACAACCGCATCTACCAGTTCGCCTCCCTGGGCGAGGCACCCCAGGACAAGAAGTACGCCGGCGAGCCGACCCTGCTCGAGATCGGCGACCGCAATGTGATCCGCGAGTACTGCACCATCAATCGCGGCACCGCACAGGGCGGCAACGTCACCCGCATCGGCGACGACAACTGGATCATGGCCTACGTGCACATCGCTCACGACTGCCTGGTGGGCAACCACACCATATTCGCCAACGGCGCCTCGCTCGCCGGCCAC
>CAZMMH010000367.1:0-2881 GCA_964567315.1 uncultured Gammaproteobacteria bacterium | reverse complement strand
TCAAAGCCGGCTATACCACCATCCTGCGCAAGACGCGCGGGGACGACATCGACGCCGCCTGCGGCCAGTTGGCCGGGCGGGTGCAGGACCGCACCCGGCGTAGCGAGCGTCTTTCGCGGGAGGCCTGTGCGTGATCGGAAATCGTTCGGCGGTGCTGTTGTTGTCGCTTGTCCTGCTGCTGGGTGGCTGTGCCACCGGCGGCGCCACCCACACAAACGACGACGGCAAGCCGAACGCGGCGCAGCTCAACCTGGAACTCGGCCTCGGCTACCTGCGCCAGGGCGACCGCCAGCGGGCCCTGGAGAAACTGCGGCGCTCCGAGGAGATGGATCCGCGCAACCCCATCACCCAGTCGACCCTGGCCCTGCTCTACGCCGAACTGCGCGAGGACGGCAATGCCGAGAGCCATTTTCGCCGGGCCCTCTCCCTGGCGCCCAACGACAGCGTCACCCATACCAACTACGGCAGCTTCCTCTGCAGCCGCGGCCGCTATGACGAGGCCCTGAGCCAGTACCGGGCCTCCTGGAAAAACAACAACAATCCGAATCCGGAGGTGGCCTATTCCGGGGCCGGTACCTGCATGCTCAACGCCGGGCGGCCCGGCATGGCGGAGGGCTACCTGCAGAAGGCCCTGGTCGCGAACCGCCATTATCCCTACGCGCTGCTGCAGATGGCCGAACTGACCTTCCGCAACAAGCAGTACATGCGTACCCGCGCCTATCTCCAGCGCTACGCCGATGTGGCCCAGCCCAATGCACGCAGCCTCTGGCTCGGTTATCGTACCGAGCGGGCTCTCGGCGACCGGGCGGCCTCGGATCGTGACGGTATCGAACTCATGAAGCGCTTCCCCCGTTCGGACGAGGCGCTGAAGCTCAGGGATCAAGGGGAGACGACGCAATGACGGTGGAAGAGGCGGCGCTCGAGGAACAGCCGACCCGCGTGCCGGGGCCCGGCCGCCACCTGCGGGAGGCGCGTGAAGGGCGCAAGCTTGCCGTCGCCGACGTGGCCAAGCAGTTGAACCTGAGCGAGGCGGTGGTCGAATCCCTGGAGGACGATGACATCGCTGCGCTGCCCTCCCTGGCCTTCGCCCGCGGTTATCTGCGCAGCTACGCCAAGCTGCTGGAGCTCTCCGAGGAGCGGCTGATCGAGGCCTTCAACCGCATCACCGGCGAGGATCCCCAGCCCTCCACCATCAAGCCGAGCTCCTCGATCAGGCGGCTGCGGCCGCGGCGCAAGTCCAGGGTGCTGCCCACGCTCCTGGTGTTGCTGGTGCTGGCCGGCGCTGCCGGCGGCCTTGCCTGGTGGTTCCTGGGCCACGGCCACGGCGCCGGTGCCAACGGCGTGGCGCCGGTGGCGAGCCTGCCGCGGATTCCGGCGCAGGCCACGCCGCCCCCCGCGCCCGCGCCCGCGCCGGCAGCCGCGCCCGCAGCGGCCACTCCGCCGGCCGAGGCCTCCGTGCCTGAGCCGGCCCCGCCGGCAGAGCCGCAGGCCCCCACCGCGCCCGCTTCGGCCGCGCCCACCACCAGCGGTGGCGACGAGACCAGTGCCAGCGCGGCGCCGCGCAGCTGTTTCGGCATAAGCTGTGAGCCGGCGCCGGCCGACGTGCAGTCGGTGCTGAAGCTCAGCTTCAAGGAGGACTGCTGGATCGAGGTTTACGACGGCTCCGGCAAGCGCCGGGCCTACGGCCTGGCCAAGGCGGGGAGCACCCGCAGCATCGATGGGCCGGCGCCGTTCCGGGTCTTCCTCGGCCGTGCCAAGGCCGCCACGGTGACCATCGACGGCAAGCCTTTCGATTTCACCCCCTACGTCGATCGCGACATGGTCCGCTTCCAGGTGGGCCCCAACGCGGTCAATCCCGGACACTGATGCAACACGAAAATCCCATTCAGCGGCGCGTCACGCGCCAGATTCAGGTCGGCAAGGTGGCGGTGGGCGGCGATGCGCCGATCTCGGTGCAGAGCATGACCAACACCGAGACCTGTGACGTGGCCGCCACCGTGGCCCAGGTGCAGGCCATTGCCCGCGCCGGCGCCGACATCGTGCGCGTCTCGGTGCCGAGCATGGAGGCGGCCGAGGCCTTCGGTGAGATCCGCAGGCAGGTCGACGTGCCCCTGGTCGCCGACATCCACTTCGACTACAAGATCGCCCTGCGGGTCGCCGAGCTGGGTGCCGACTGCCTGCGCATCAATCCCGGCAACATCGGCCGCGAGGAGCGGGTCAAGGCGGTGGTGGAGTCGGCCCGCGACCATGGCATCCCGATCCGTATCGGGGTCAACGCCGGTTCCCTGGAAAAGGATATCCAGCAGAAATACGGCGAACCGACCCCGGCGGCGCTGGTGGAGTCGGCCATGCGCCACATCGGTTACCTGGAGCACTTCGACTTTCCGGAGTTCAAGGTCAGCATCAAGGCCTCCGACGTCTTCACCACGGTGGCCGCCTACCGCGAGCTGTCCGGGCGCATCGAGCAGCCCCTGCACCTCGGCATTACCGAGGCCGGAGGCCTGCGCGCCGGCAGTGTGAAGTCGGCCATCGGCCTCGGCATGCTGCTGGCCGATGGCATCGGCGACACCCTGCGGGTCTCCCTCGCCGCCGATCCGGTGGAGGAGATCAAGGTTGGCTTCGACATCCTCAAGAGCCTGCGCCTGCGCGCCAAGGGCATCAACCTGATCGCCTGTCCCTCCTGCTCGCGGCAGAACTTCGACGTGATCGCCACGGTAAACGCCCTGGAGGAGCGCCTCGAGGATGTGCTCGAACCCCTGGACGTGGCGGTGATCGGTTGCGTCGTCAACGGTCCGGGCGAGGCGCGCGAGGCCCACATCGGCCTCACCGGCGGCCAGCCAAACCTGCTCTACGTGGGCGGCAAGCCGCACCACAAGGTGGA
>CAZMMH010000366.1:0-2923 GCA_964567315.1 uncultured Gammaproteobacteria bacterium | reverse complement strand
TCGGCGCGCAGGTCCTCGTCGCGGAAGCAGCGCACGATCTGGTAGTAGCGGTCGAGGCCGGCGACCATCAGCAGTTGCTTGAACAGCTGGGGCGACTGCGGCAGGGCGAAGAAATTGCCGGGGTGGGTGCGGCTCGGCACCAGGTAGTCGCGGGCTCCCTCGGGGGTCGCCTTGGTCAGCATCGGCGTCTCGACGTCGAGGAAGCCGTTGTCGTCGAGGAAGTTGCGCAGGCAGCGGGCCACCTCGGAGCGCAGGCGCAGGCGCTTGAGCATCTCGTCGCGGCGCAGGTCGAGATAGCGGTAACGCAGGCGCAGCTCCTCGGAGATCTCCTCGTCGTCCATCTGGAACGGCGGGGTCTCGGAGCGATTGAGAATGGTCAGCTCGAGGCCCAGCACCTCCACCTGGCCGGTGGGCAGGTCGGGATTGACCGTGCCCTCGGGGCGCCGGCGGACCCGGCCGCGCACCTTGAGCACGAACTCGCTACGCACCGACTCGGCGATGCGGAAGGTCTCCGGGGTGTCGGGGTCGAAGACCACCTGCACCAGCCCCTCGCGGTCGCGCAGATCGATGAAGATCACCCCGCCGTGATCGCGGCGGCGGTGGGCCCAGCCGCACAGATCCACTTCCTGATCGATATGGAACTCGTTGAGATGGCCGCAATAGTGGCTGCGCATTTGTCTATTCCAGTCCTGAATACATCCGCCCCGGAACGGGGTCGGCGGTGAATTTCGGCGCGGGCCGTGCCGCGCGGGTAAAGGCGGGAATGTTACGGTTTGGCGGGGGGTTGCGCAACTTCGGCGGCCAGCGGCGGCTGCGGCACCACGGCACCCATGGAGAGCAGCATCTTCAGGCCGTCGTCCACGCTCATCTCCAGCTCCTGCACATCCTCCCGCGGCAGCATGACGAAATAGCCGCCGGTGGGGTTGGGGGTGGTGGGCACGTAGACGTTGATCACCTCACGGCCGGTCTTGCGCTGGGCCTCGCCGACGGAGGTGCTGGTGAGAAAGCCGATGGTCCACACCCCCTTGCGCGGGAATTCCACCAGCACCACCTTGCGGAATGACTGGCCGCCGGAGCTGAACACGGTCTGGGCCAGCTGCTTGACCGAGGAGTAGACCGAGCGCACCAGGGGGATGTGCGCCAGCATCCGCTCCCAATACTCCAGCAGCTTGCGCCCGAACAGGTTGGCCACCAGGATCCCGGTGACCAGCACCACGGCGATGGAGAGGAGCACGCCGAGGCCGGGAATGCTGAAGCCGAGCAGGGCCTCGGGCCGCAGTTCCGGGGGCAGCAGCAGCATGCTGCGGTCCATGGTTTCCACCAGGAACTTGACCACCAGCAGGGTGACGCCCAGCGGCACCCAGACCAGCAGGCCAGCAATCAGGTAGCGACGCATGAAAACGGGAGGCGTTGGCATTGCCGGGACCGGTCGGGCCGGCCCCGGCAATGCCGGTCAGTCGGCGCAGGCCGGGCAGCTGCCGGTGCCGCAGGCGGGCGCGGTATCGGCCTTGGCGACGTTCTTCTTCTGACCGGTCTTGAAATCGGTCTCGTACCAGCCACCACCCTTGAGCCGGAAGCCGGCGGCGGAGATCAGCTTCTTCAGTTCCGGCTTGCCGCAGCTCGGGCAGTCGACGAGGGCGGCGTCGCTCATCTTCTGCATGGCCTCGAGCTCGTGACCACACTCCTGGCACTGGTATTCGTAGATCGGCATGGCAGCTCACACTCCAGGTTGACGGTAAACCCACCGCTGTAGACAGTTGGGGCGCAGCCCGACGGGTTCAAGGGCGCAATTATACCCGCCACGACCGCCCCGCGGCGATTCCGGCAGATTTTACGCGGGTATTGCGGAGCTGTCAGAGACCCGGCTCCTGCTCCTGGGCCTCGGTGCCCTCGGTGATGGCGTCCACGCGCTTGTACGCCTCGATTGCCCTGAGCAGCGCGGCGTGATCGTGCTCGGCCAGGCCGAAGTGCACGTAGCGGTCGGCACATTCGGCCACCTGCTCGAGGTGCTTCATGCGGTAATTCAGGTTGAGCAGCGCCTTGGCCACGTGGTGGGGGTCCTCACCGTGCTCCCGCATGCGTACCGCCTCGGCCAGCGCTTCTTCCAGTTCCTGTGGCGTCGGTTTGCCCATGGCTCCCCCTGCGACCGGTTGTTTTGATATTCACGAGTATACGCCGCCCCCGGGCGACTTCGACATAGCGCCGTGCGAAGGCGGGCCTCCGCGGGGCATGGGATACAATAGTCGAACAGTCAGGATTAACCGAGCCGCCCCGGAAACCGCCAACCATGCACATGCGTCACACCGCCCTGCCCCGCGCTGACCGCAGCGACCTCCAGACGCTGCGCTCCCTGGCGCCCTACCTGTGGAGCTACCGCGGGCGGGTCGCCGCCGCGCTGACGGCGCTGATCCTGGCCAAGGTGGCCAACGTCGGCGTACCGCTCGTGCTCAAGGAGGTGGTGGACAGCCTCAACGGCCAGGCGCATCAGACCCTGGCCCTGCCCTTGGCGCTGCTGCTGGCCTACGGCACCCTGCGCCTGGCCGGCTCCCTGTTCAACGAGGCCCGTGACGCGGTCTTCGCCCGGGTCCGCCACGGCGCCATGCGCCAGGTCTCGGTCAAGGTGCTGGAGCACCTGCACGCCCTCTCCCTGCGCTTCCACCTGGAGCGCAAGACCGGCGGCATCGCCCGCGACATCGAGCGCGGCACCCGCAGCGTCAGCTCCCTGCTCAACTACATGGTCTTCAGCATCCTGCCGACCGTGGTCGAGTTCGCCATGATCGCCGCCATCCTGCTGGTCCGCTACAGCGTCTGGTTCGCGGTGGTCGCGGCGGCGGCGGTGGCCGCCTACGTCACCTTCACCTTCTTCATCACCGAGTGGCGCATGCGCTACCGCACCACCATGAACGCCCGCGACTCCGAGGCC
>CAZMMH010000365.1:0-2929 GCA_964567315.1 uncultured Gammaproteobacteria bacterium | reverse complement strand
CACCGGCCCTATTTCGCTGAAGCCGGGCAACGCCGACATCTGCTGCGCGTCGACGCCGTGGTACCAGCGGCCGAAACGGCAGTGGGTATGCGGGGCGTCGGCCAGATCGGACGGATCGGCGCCGTCGCGGAAGATCAGGGTCCGGTTGAGACGCTGGCTCCAGGCGCTATGGTCCTCGACCGCACGGTCGAGTTCGCCGAGAAAGCGGTTCAGCTCCTCGGCGCTCAAGCGCTGAAAATATAGTGAGTCGATGCTCATGCAACGAAGGGTTCCAGCCCGTTTCCGGCCAAACTAGCACAAAAGCCGTGGATATCAGTTGGGACGGCCTTCGGTGGGCGTCTCGGCCAGGGCCCCTGGGGCGAAGGCGTAACCGGCCGTCAGCTCCGCCGGCTCCGCGGGGCGGATCTCCAACACCTCCACCAGGAACTGCAGGTTGCGGCCCGCCAAAGGATGGTTGGCATCCACCGTCACCATGTCGCCATCGACCTGGACCACCACGAACTCGATCACCCTGCCATCGGCGCTTTGTGCCTCCAGGCGGGTGCCCGGCTCGCGCGCCTCCGGCGGGAAGTTGTCGGCGTGGTCGGTAATGCGTAGCGCAGGATCGAACGGGCCGTAGGCCTCCTCGGCAGGCAGGGCCACCTCGACCTTGGCCCCGACCTCCTCCCCCTGCAGCGCCTCTTCCACCTTGGGTAAGGCGCCGCCGTAGCCGCCGTGCAGGTAGTAGAGATCGTCGCGGTACTCAATGGTCTCCTTGCTGTCGGCGTCGCTCACCAGGTACTTCAGCCGCACCACCTTGTCCTTGGCGATGCGCTGGTAGTCGGGCTTCTTGAGAAAATGCAGCGTCTGTTCGGTCATGGCGGGGTTACCTTTCGATAACGTGATTCCAGCGTAACACACGGCCGCGACGGGATACCCGTACACGCCGCTCAAAAACCTAGAAACCCAAGGGTTGCGCCACGTTCGGCCTTGGGTATCGTGGGCCCATGGCCAAGACCCTGGAACAGCTCCGCTTTCGCAACAGCTACGCCCGGCTGCCCGCGGCGTTCCACTCGCGGGTGGCACCGACGCCGCTGGAGAACCCGCGGCTGGTCAGCTTCAATGCCGAGGCCGCCGCCCTCATCGGCCTCGATCCGCAACAGGCGCTGCGCCCGGAGTTCGTCGCCTGGCTCAACGGCGAGCACGAACTGCCCGGTTGCGAACCGCTGGCCGCGCTCTACTCCGGCCACCAGTTCGGCAGCTACGTGTCGCAGCTGGGCGATGGTCGGGCGATCCTGCTGGGCGAGGTGGAGACGGACGACGGCGTCTGGGAGCTGCAGAGCAAAGGTGCCGGGGAGACCCCCTACTCGCGTAGCGGCGACGGCCGCGCGGTGCTGCGCTCGACCGTGCGCGAATACCTATGCAGCGAGGCGATGCACGCCCTCGGCATCCCCACCACCCGCGCCCTGTGCATCATCGACAGCGACGAACCGGTGGCACGCGAGCGCATGGAGCGGGGCGCCCTGCTGTTGCGGATGGCGCCGAGCCACCTGCGTTTCGGCTCGTTCGAGGTCTTCTACTACCGACGCCAGTACGACCGCCTGCGCGAGCTGGCGGACTATGCCGTCAGCCACCATTTCCCGGAACTGCTCGATCGGCCCGACCGCTACCTGGCACTGTTCGGCGAGGCGGTGGAGCGCACCGCCGAGCTGCTGGCCCACTGGCAGCAGGTGGGCTTCGCCCACGGGGTGATGAACACCGACAACTTCTCCCTGCTGGGGCTGACCCTGGACTACGGCCCGTTCGGCTTCATGGACGGCTACGAGCCGCGCTACATCTGCAATCACTCGGATTACACCGGGCGCTACGCTTTTGACCGCCAGCCCTCCATCGGCCGCTGGAACCTGTCCCGGCTGGGCCAGGCCATGCTGCCGCTGTTCGACGACGGCGACGCGGCGGCGGAACAGGCGAATGCGGTGCTCAACCGCTTCCGCCCACGCTTCGAGCAACACTACCAGGCCATGATGCGGGCCAAGCTCGGCCTCGCCGAGGCGCGGCCCGGCGATAGCGTGCTGATCTCCGGCCTGCTCGGCCTGATGGCCGGCAGCCGCACCGACTACACCCGGCTGTTCCGCGAACTGGGCGACGTGGGCCGCCTGCCGGGCGTGGCCGAGCGCAACCTGCGCCACGCCTTCGTCGAGCCCGCCGGCTTCGATGCCTGGCTCGACGACTACCGGGCGCGCCTGCAGGGCGAGGGCCGCGACGACGCCGAACGGCGGGCGGCCATGCGCCGGGTGAACCCGCGCTACATCCTGCGCAACCACCTGGCCCAGGGGGCGATCGATCAGGCGGAACAGGGTGACTTCGGCGAGGTGGAACGCCTGCTCGCCCTGCTGCGCCGCCCCTACGACGACCAGCCGGGCATGGAGACCTACGCCGAGGAGGCCCCGCCCTGGGCGCGGCACCTGGAGATCAGCTGCTCGTCGTGAAGGCCTGCCTCACGCAGAGACGCAAAGGCGCAGAGGAAAACAGAGAAGATCTCGTCTCGCGCAAAGATCGCAAAGTGCGCGAAGAAGAGCCTCCGGTTGGATTGGGGGTTGGGCGTCCCGCCTGCGGGCCGGATGCCGGAGCGGGCGGTGGCAACGCTCCGCCACCTGCGAGATCGAGCAACAGCCCTCAACGAAGACGCCGTTCGGACGTGAGAACGCCTTCCTTGGCGTCCTTAGCGATCTTTGCGAGAGGCCGTCTTTTGGCTCTCGCTGCGCCTTTGCGTCTCTGCGTGAGACCACCTTTCGCCTTTTGCGCGAAGGGCGCCCTCACCCCACCGGCTTCGCCGGTACCGGCTCCACACCCCAAATATCCTCGGCGTACTCCTGAATGGTGCGGTCGGTGGAGAACTTGCCGCTGGCGGCGCTGTTGAGGATGCTCATGCGCAGCCAACGCTCGCGGT
>CAZMMH010000364.1:0-2930 GCA_964567315.1 uncultured Gammaproteobacteria bacterium | reverse complement strand
TGTGGAAGCTGCGCATGCCGCTGCCCGATGCGCGCGGAGACCAGGCCATGCCCGCGGGCCTGGCGGACATCGCCAACGAGATGGAACGCACCTACATCACCAACGATCACTGGTACCGCGTGCAGGAGCCGTGGTGGATGGCCGTGGCCGACGTCGCACGACCTGGCGCGGCGGGGGAAGGCGGACGTGGCTGAAGCGGTCGCCGATCCGCGGCGTACCGCAGTCCGGCAGGGCCTGATCTCCAAGGGGCTGACCGCCGCCGCGCAAGCGATCAAATGGCTGGTGTTCTCCCTGTTGTTTTCGATCGTCGTCGAGTGGACGGGAATGGTGCTTTGGTGGCCGGAGCAGGGCCTTGACCACAGCCGCAACATGCTCGCGAAGGAGATCGGCTATCTGGATACCGATTTTCGGCGCAGCATCGTGACGTCGAATCCCGCCCGCTTCGCCAAGGAGGTGGCCGATGGGACGTACCACTACCTGTTCGAGGTTACCCGCCTGGTCGCCTTCATACGTTGGGTCTCGCCACCGTCGCGGGCGGGGGAGCAGGGTGTGCGACCGGCGCTGCATCGGCTCTACCGGCCGATCGCCGCGTTCGTGATCGCGGCCATGCAAGTGACCCAGGTGTTCTCCGTGCGCCTGGCGATCCTCATGCTGGCGACGCCGGTATTCCTGCTGTTCTGCCTGGTGGCCTTGGTCGACGGCCTCGTGCGCCGTGATCTCCGCCGCTGGGGCGGAGGCCGGGAGAGTTCCTTCGTCTACCACTATGCGAAGAAGGCGGCCGTGCCGCTCATGGTGCTGACGTGGGTGGTCTACCTGTCGCTGCCCTTCAGCCTGCATCCGGCATTCATCGTCCTTCCCTTCGCCATGCTGTTCGCGCTCGCCGTGACGGTCACCGCCAGCACGTTCAAGAAATACCTCTGAAAGGGGAGGGGCTCCTGCAACTGAAGGAAAATGTTAACGATTCTGAACGTAAACTCCTTTAGCGTACAGAATAGTGAACATAACGTTCGATGGTTGGCTAGGGGGGCGATCAAGAATTATTGCTTTAACGTCCATTATTATATACGCTATATGCAATAGTGATTACAAAGATGGACGTAAACATGAGAAAGACCCAGTTGGATTTGATGGTGCCGATTCCGGTGAAGCGGGCGGTGCACAAGCTCGGCCAGGATATCCGTGACGCCCGGCTCAGGCGGCGTATTCCTACGGCCGTCTTGGCCGAGCGTGCCTCCATCAGCCGGACGACCCTGAACAAGGTGGAAAAGGGTGACCCCGGCGTGGCGCTGGGCAACTACGCCAATGTGCTCTTCGTCCTGGGCATGGCCGAGCGCCTGGGAGACCTGGCGGACGTCAAAACGGATACGGTGGGTCTCGAACTCGAAGAGGTGCGCTTGCCGCAGCGCATCCGCAGGCCTCGCCAAACACCCGCCGGGCGCAAGACAACCCCGTCCGGCCGGAAGGATAAATCGTGATGGAAACCGAAGTGCTTGTCTACGTGGATATCGCCGGCACGCCCCGTCTGGCCGGGCGGCTGTGGGCGCGCGTGCGCAAGGGCCGGGAAAGCGCCACCTTCGAATACGATCCGAGCTGGCTGGAATACGAAAACCGGTTCTCCCTGGAACCGGCCCTGACGCTGGGCCCCGGCCCGTTTCACACCCCCTCGGGCAAACCGCTGTTCGGTACCATCGGCGATTCCGCGCCCGACCGCTGGGGGCGGGTGCTGATGCGCCGCGCGGAACGGCGGCGGGCGGAGCGCGCCGGCGAGACGCCGCGCACCTTGATGGAGATCGACTACCTGCTCAGGGTCGATGACGAGGCCCGGCAAGGCGCCCTGCGCTTTGCCAAACAGGAAGGTGGGCCGTTCCTTGCCGAACACGAAGCCGTCCGCATACCGCCCTTGATCGATCTGCCCCGATTGCTGTCGGCGGCGGAGCACGTCGCCAACGATAGCGACAGCGACGAAGATCTGCGCCTGCTGCTGGCCCCCGGCTCGTCGTTGGGCGGCGCGCGTCCCAAGGCGTCGGTGCGGGACCGGGACGGACATCTCGCTATCGCCAAGTTCCCGCACAAGGACGACGAGATCAACACGGTGTTATGGGAGGCGGTCGCGTTGCGGCTTGCCGCCAAAGCCGGCATCCCCGTGCCCGAGTGGCGGATCGAACACATCATGGACAAGCCGGTGCTGCTGCTGCGCCGCTTCGACCGGGTAGGAGATCAGCGCATTCCGTTTCTCTCCGCGATGAGCATGCTCGGGGCCAGCGACAACGAGTCGCGCAGCTATCTGGAATTCGTCGATGCCCTGCGCCGCTACGGCGCCAGCCCGAAGCAGGACATGCACGATCTGTGGCGGCGCATCGTCTTCAATATCCTGATCTCCAACACCGACGATCACCTGCGTAACCACGCTTTCCTCTATGCCGGCCCGGACGGGTGGCGCTTGGCACCGGCCTATGACCTCAATCCGGTGCCCACGGACATCAAGCCGCGCGTCCTCACCACCGCCATCGATCTCGATGACGGGTCGGCCTCCCTGATGCTGGCGATCAGCGTGGTGGGCTATTTCGAACTGGATGAAGGCAAGGCACGCAAAATTGCCGCCGAAGTCGGCCGGGCGGTGGCGACATGGCGGGAGGAGGCCGCGCGACTGGGTCTAACCCAAGCCGAGATCGACCGCATGGCGTCGGCCTTCGAGCATGAAGACCTGCGTGCGGCGCTCGCGATGCCTTAGCGCTAAGAAGGGCAGACCGGTATTCATCCATTTGACAGATAAATTCGATTAAACGGGTGTAACATTTTTGTCAATCCGGTCATGAAAAGTAGATCATGTAGAGATATTTTGCTTACCAGGTCAAAGGGATTTGGGCAGAACCCACGTCTGCAGGTTGCGAAGCTACAGTTCTACCATTGAACTACACCCACAAACTTGC
>CAZMMH010000363.1:0-2936 GCA_964567315.1 uncultured Gammaproteobacteria bacterium | reverse complement strand
CGATGTTGCGGTGCTGGACCTTGGCCAGGGCCGCCGCCTCCTGGAAGAACAGCCGGCGGCCGCGCAGGAAGCGCTCGGTGGTCTCCTCAGACTCGGGCACCACCCGCATGTCGGCCTCGCGGCGGGCCAAGCGGGCCGGGAGGTACTCCTTGATCACCACCTTGTAGCCGGCGGGCAGTTCCCGGCCCAGGTAGACGATGCTGAAACCGCCGCTGCTCAGCGTCCGTTCGATGACGTATTGGTCGAGGCGGGTGCCTTCGGCAAGACTGAGCGAGGCGAGGTTCATTTTGGCGGCGGGCGCGGCAGCTGTTTTCCCCTGGTTCCTCGACAGTTTACCATCTGCAAATTCCTGTCAACCGTGGCGACGATCATGACCAAGAGTATGACCGGCTTCGCCCGCTGCGAGCGTCGCGGCGAGTGGGGCGAACTGGCCTGGGAGCTCCGCTCCGTCAACCACCGCTACCTGGAACTGAGCCTGCGCCTGCCCGAGGAGATGCGCGGGCTGGAGCCGCTGGTGCGCGAGCGGGCCGGCCAGCAGCTCGGCCGCGGCAAGGTGGACTGCACCCTGCGCTACAAGCCGGCGGTGGCCGGTGGCGCGCGCCTGGTGGTCAATCACGAGCTGGTGGAGCGGCTGGTGGAAGCGGCGGCAGAGGTGGAGGCCCTGCAACAGGTCTCCACCGCCTACAGCCCGCTGGAGCTGCTGCGCTGGCCCGGGGCACTGGAGAGCGAGGCCCCGGACCTGACCCCGGTGCTGGCGGCGGCCGCTGAACTGCTGGACGAGGTGCTGGCCGGCCTGCGCGAGGCGCGGGCGCGGGAGGGGCAGGCGCTGGCCGGGCTGATCCAGCAACGCCTCGAGGGGGTCGAGGCGGTGGTGGCCGGGGTGCGGGCACGGCTGCCCGAGGTGCTCGCGGTGCTGCGCGAACGGCTGCAGGCGCGTCTCGGCGAGCTGCGCGAGGAGCTCGATCCGGCGCGGCTGGAGCAGGAGCTGGTGCTCGCGGCGCAGAAGATGGACGTGGACGAGGAGCTGGACCGGCTGGCCGGGCACGTGACCGAGGTGCGCCGGGTGCTGGCCCTGGACGAACCCATCGGCCGTCGCCTCGACTTCCTCATGCAGGAGTTCAACCGCGAGGCCAATACCCTCGGTTCCAAGGCCGCCGACGCCGAACTGACCCGTGCCTCGGTGGAGCTGAAGGTCCTGATCGAGCAGATGCGCGAGCAGGTGCAGAATATCGAGTAGCCGATAGCGCCGGTAGACTGCAGGGCAGTGGCTCATTTTGCTGAGCTACTGTCTACGTCCCACCATTGACAACCAAGGATCCCGATCCATGCCTGGAACCCTCTACATCGTCTCTGCCCCCTCCGGCGCCGGCAAGACCAGCCTGGTACGGGCCCTGCTGTCGTCCATGGGCGAGGTGGCCGTCTCGGTCTCGCACACCACCCGCAGGCCGCGCCCCGGCGAGACCGAGGGCGTCGACTACCACTTCACCGATGTCGAGACCTTCAAGCGGATGGTCGCCGAGGGGCGTTTCCTGGAGCACGCCCAGGTGTTCGACAATTTCTACGGCACCGCCCGCGAGTCGGTGGAGGCCCAGCTGGCCTCCGGCCTCGATGTGATCCTGGAAATCGATTGGCAGGGGGCGCGCCAGGTGCGCGAAATGATGCCGGGGGCCATTGGCGTGTTCATTCTGCCGCCCTCCCGCGAGGCCCTGCGCGAACGCCTCAAGGGACGCGGCCAGGACAGCGCGGAGGTGATCGAGCGGCGCATGCGCGATGCGGTCAGCGAGATCTCCCATTACGACGAATACGACTTCCTGATCGTCAACGACGACTTCGCCGCGGCCCTGGAGGAGCTGAAGACTGTGTTCCATGCCGGGCGCCTGCGCGGCGGGCCCCAGGCGGCCCGCCATCAGGCGGCGCTGAGGGCGATGCTGGCCTAGGGGTGGGGAGATGGGGTAAAATCGCCGATCCGCCCACGGCCGGCTCGATCCCGGCCAACGGCCGTAAGTGATTGCTAGCGGAGAGATTTGATGGCCCGTGTGACCGTAGAAGACTGTCTCGACAAGGTGGATAACCAGTTCCACCTGGTGCTGGTCGCCACCAAGCGCGCCCGCCAGTTGGCCAACGGCGCCGACCCCAAGGTTGAGCCTGAGAACGACAAGCCGACCGTGATTGCCCTGCGCGAAATCGCCGGCGGGCTGGTCGACGCCTCCGTGCTGGATGAGGTGGATGCCCGCGAACACGCGGCCCAGGCCGGGATCAGCGAGGACGAGCTGCGCGAGCTGCAGGCCGAAGAGCAGCTGCGCGTCAGCGGCGTGGAGGACGAGAGCCGCCGGATCGGCGGCCCCGAGGGGGACTGAGCCCCTGGCGCGCGGGGGCGCGGGCCGAAGCGATGGGTAGCGTAGAGACACCGAACAATACCCGCACCCTGCCCGCGGCCGACGGGCGCTTCCTGATCAGTGATCTTTGTTCCGTGCTCGAGAAATATCTCGAGCCGGAGCAGGTGCAGCAGGTCTACCGGGCCTACCTGCTCGGTTCCGAGGCCCACATCGGCCAGCAGCGGAAATCGGGCGAACCCTACATCTACCACCCCCTCGCGGTCGCGGCGATCATCGCCGCGATGCAGCTCGACTACCAGACGGTGGTCGCGGCGGTGCTCCACGACGTGATCGAGGACACCGCCATCTCCAAGGAGCAGATCGCCGCCGAGTTCGGCGAGGAGGTGGCCGAGCTGGTGGACGGGGTCAGCAAGCTGACCCAGATCCACTTCGAGTCCAAGGCCCAGGCCCAGGCCGAGAACTTCCGCAAGATGCTGCTGGCGATGGCGCGCGACATCCGCGTCATCCTGATCAAGCTGGCCGACCGCCTGCATAACATGCGCACCCTCGGTTCGCTCAAGCCCGCGAAGCGCCGCCGCATCGCCCGCGAGACCCTCGACA
>CAZMMH010000362.1:0-2950 GCA_964567315.1 uncultured Gammaproteobacteria bacterium | reverse complement strand
GGGAGGCGCTGGCGACGTCCCCGGCGGTGCTGACCAGGATGAGGTTGCCCTGGTAGATCAGCGGGGTGGCGGACAGGTCCATGTGGACGCTCAGGGCCTTGTCGCTGAGGGTGTCGGTGCCGGCGTCGAGGGTGAAGATGCGGTTGTGCGTGGCCAGGTAGAGCTTGGTGCCGCTGACGGCCGGCGCCACGTCCAGCGGGCCCTCCAGCACCGTGCCGGCCTTGTAGGTGCCGAAGTCGGCGGTGTCGTAGACCAGGATCTGGCGGTCGCTGCCCTCGGCGACCACGTAATTGCCGGCCGAGTAGAGGCGCGTGAGCTGGCCGTTGGCGCTCTGGCCGAACTCCTGGCGCCAGGCCACCTTCATGCCCTCGGGTTCGAGGTTGAAGACGGGGTTGGCGGGATCGAGGCTGTAAGAGGCGGCGGCGGCCGGCGGTGCCCCACCGGCGGGGCTGGCAGGCACCTGGCAGGAGACCAGCAGGAACACGGCCAACATCGGCAGGCAGGCGAGGGCCCTGCGCGGGGCGAATTTCATAATGGCCATCCTCCGTACGCAGCGTGGGTATCGATGAGCCGCGGCCCAGCTTCCCAAGTTCAGAGCGTTGGGGACGCGATGTTCGAGAAGACTAACCGGCGCGCGGGCCCGTGTCAAGGCGAAAACGGGGCGGGCTCGACGCGAGGGGAGGGGGAGGATAGACTGGGGGAGACGGCACGAAGGCAAGACCGAGCACGAGCACGAGCAGGAGCACGAACAACGAATCACGAGCAACGAACAACGCCTTCCTTCCTCTGCGACGCCATGCTGGGCGGGCTGGCGCGCTGGCTGCGGGCGGCCGGCTACAGCGCGGACTTCGACGTGCACATCCGCGACGGGGAGCTGGTGCGCCGCGCCGTCGAGGAGGGGCTCTACCTGCTGACCAGCGACTCCGGCGTGATGGAGCGCTACGCCGTCAGCACCGGCCTGGCCCGCACCGTCTTCGTGCCGATGGGGCTCACGCCGATCGAGCAGCTCGGCCACGTGATGCGGACGCTGGGCCTGGGGCTGGAGGAGTCCCGCTGCATGCTCTGCGACGGCCGGCTAAGGGACGTGCCGCTGGAGCAGGTGCGCGAGCAGGTGCCGGCCAAGGTACAGCAGACCTGCGGGCGCTTCTTCCGCTGCACGGGCTGCGGGAAGGTCTACTGGAGGGGGAGGCACTGGGAGGACATCCGGCGGCGGCTGGGGGAGGCGGCGGCTGGAGCAAAGGCAAAGGACAGGCACCCGCCTCCGCCCGCCCCTGAGGGGCTACGGAGGACAGGCGAGCACGAGTAGGAGCAGGAGCACGAACAGCGAACGACGAGGAACGAACAACGCCGTTGAAGGCCGAAGGCCGAGCGAGGGGCGCCCCGCGCCCTGCACTTGCGGGCGGGGGAGGTTTTGGTAATAATGGGCTGCCGCTGACGACGGCCGGCGCGTGCCCGCCACAGCGAAGAGGGCGTGCCGTTCCTGAGCTTTGAAAACCGGATAATGTGCAGCGCAGAGACATCCCCACAGACGCCGGACCCTGAGGAAAGAGCCGAACGGGCTGCCGAGTCCCTTGAGGAGCAGGTGCGCGAGCTGGCTGAGCAACTGGCCGGCTCGCGCCAGCAGGTGGAGGCCCTGGAGCTTGAACTCGAGCAACTGCGGGGCAGCGTTTCCCTGGCCAGCTCCAACGAAGTGGAGCTGCGTTCGCTTGCCGAGCAAGTCGAGCGCCAGAACATGCTGCTGGAACGCGACGAGCAGGTCGCCCGCGAACTGCAGCGCAACCTGCGCCCCGTGCTCGAAGAGGACGTCCCCGGCCTGACCTTCGCCCTCGACACCACCCCCGGCATCCACGTCGGCGGCGACTTCTTCGACATCATCAGCCTTTCCGACAACTTCATCGCCTTCCTCATCGCCGACGTCTCCGGCTACGGCCTGCCCGCCGCCGTCATCATGGCCACCGGCCGCCTCGCCTTCCGCACCTACGCCGCCAACGAGATCAACCCCCGCGTCATCATGGACAACGTCAACCGCGCCATGCTCCGCTCCACGCTGGCCGGCCACTACCTGACGGCGTTCCTGGGGGTCCTCGACACCGAGCTGCTCACCCTGCAATACGTCAACGCCTCCCATTGCACCCCCTTTGTCATCCGCGAGGGGGAGGCCATCCCGCTGGACACCGAGGGCCTCTTCGTCGGCATGTTCGAGGACCCGCAGTACGAGCCGAGGGGCATTCAGCTCGAGCAGTACGACCGCATATTCCTGTACACCGACGGCCTGCTGAAGGGTTTCGAGGGCCGCGACCGGAACGAGCAGGCCCAGCGCCTGGGCGACTACCTGCGCGAGAACAGCGCCCTGAGCCTCAAGGAGCTGGTCGCCCGCCTGAGCACCCGGCTGGAAAAGCCCGATGACGACGTGGCCCTGCTGGGCGTCGAGACGCTGGTGGAGAAGGCCCAGCGCAAGGTCATCACCATCTCCAGCATCCCCAGCGAGGTAACGCGCATAGAGGACGCCATCCTGCCCGTGCTGAGCAACAAGGGCTACGGGGAGCGCTACATATTCGCCTGCAAGCTGGCGCTGGAGGAGGCCGTCATCAACGCCATCAAGCACGGCAACGAGCTGGACGACACCAAGCGGGTGACCGTCAGCTTCTCCATCGACGACGACCGCGCCGCCATCAGCGTGGGCGACGAGGGGAAGGGCTTCGACCCGGGCGACGTGCCGGACCCGACGCTGGACGAGAACCTGATCGCCACCAGCGGGCGCGGCATCGCCCTGATGCGCGCCTACATGGACGAGGTGCGTTTCAACGACAGCGGCACCGAGATCACGATGATCAAGTACGCCCCCTGGGCGGCGATGAAGAAGCACACATAACTAACCGGACGGGACCATGCGCGACCACTCAGCCCAAGACGCCACTATCAAGCAGGAAACCGTGGGCGACGCCGTCGT
>CAZMMH010000361.1:0-2952 GCA_964567315.1 uncultured Gammaproteobacteria bacterium | reverse complement strand
CCCTGCGGGTCGATGCCGAGGTGCCAATGGCGGAACTGACCCCGGCCGCGGAGGTGAAGCGGCGGATCGAGGCCCTGTACAAGCTGCCGCCGGTGCCGCAGATGGCCCAGCGCATCCTGCAGCTGCGCAACGATCCCGACGCCGACGTGCACGACCTGGCCGAGATCGTCGAGATGGATCCGAGTCTGGCCGCCCAGGTGATCCGCTACGCCACCTCGCCGCTGTTCGGTTTTCGCGGCAAGGTCGACTCGGTGAAGGAGGCCATCGCCCGGGTGCTCGGTTTCGAGGCGGTGCTCAACATGGCCCTGGGCCTGGCCGCCGGCGGCAGCCTGCGCAACCCGCCCGACGGGCCCCTCGGTCTCAACGCCTTCTGGCGTCACGCCACCTACAGTGCGGCCCTGTGCCAGGCCCTGGCGCGCCGGGTAAGCGTGGGGCCGGAGCGGCCGAAGCTGGGCATGGCCTACCTCGCCGGCCTGCTGCACAATTTCGGTTTCCTGCTACTCGGCCACCTGTTCCTGCCGGAGTTCTTCCTTCTCAACCGCATGGTCGCGGCCAACCCCGAAACCCCGATCACCGTGCTGGAGAAACGCATGCTCGGCATGGGCGATGCCCAGAACGTGCTCAGCATGGGCCACGCCGAGATCGGCGCTTGGCTGATGGAGTCGTGGGAGATGCCCGGGGAGCTGATCGTTTCGCTGCGCGAGCACCACAACCCGGGCTACGAGGGCGAGTATGCCGTGTATGCGCGCCTGGTGCTGATCAGCAACCGCCTGCTCAAGCGCCACGAGATCGGTGACGCCGAGAGCGAGATCCTGCCGCCGTCCGTGCTTGCCGGTCTCGGCCTCAGTGAAGAAAAGGCGTTGGAAATCCTCGAGGAGATGATGGAGAGCGTGGACGGGCTCGACGACATGGCCAAGCTGTTGGCTGCGTAGGCGACGAGGCAGTAGATAGCAGCTGGTAGCCAACGGATTGGGATTTGGAGGGGCGCGGCCAAGGCCGCGCCTTTCTTTTTGCGGACTACGCTCCTGTCTACTGTGCTCGCTTGCGCTATGATCCCCCGCAATTCCGCCAGCGGGAATGGCACTGCCATGGGTGAACTCCTGATCCTCAAGGCCGGGCACAAGCCGCCCACATTCGCCGACATCCCCGGCGACTACGACCAGTGGATCGCCGCCGGCATGGGGCGGGCAGCCCGGGTCGTCGACCTCGAGCGGGGTGAATCCCCGCCGGCCCTGGACGGCGTGGCGGCGGCGGTCATCACGGGGTCCGCCGCCATGGTCAGCGAGCGCCTGCCGTGGATGCTGGCGGCGGAGGCCTGGCTGCGGCAGGCGGTGACCGCCGGCCTGCCGCTGCTCGGCATCTGCTTCGGCCACCAGCTGATGGCTCGGGCCCTCGGTGGCGTGGTCGACTTCAACCCGGCCGGGCTCGAGGTGGGCACCACCCCCATTCACCTCACCGCGGAGGCCGCCGCCGATCCGCTGCTGGGCGGTCTGCCGGCGCGCTTCCCGGCCCAGGTGAGCCATCGCCAGAGCGTGCTGTCCCTGCCGCCGGGGGCGCGCCGGCTGGCCTGGAGCGGACTCGATCGCCACCAGGCCTTCGCCGTCGGCGCGCGCGCCTGGGGTCTGCAGTTCCACCCCGAGTTCGACCGCCGGGTGAGCCGGCGCTTCGTCGAGCATTACCGCACACGGCTGGCGGAGGAGGGGCGCGACGCGGCGGGGCTGCTGGCCGCCTGTGCCGAGACACCGGAAAGCGCCGGCCTGCTGGCGCGCTTTGCCGCCATCGCCTTTCCGGAGTAGGCTGCGGGTGAGTATGGGGGCAGCGCGGCCAGGGAGAGCGGCATGATCGAGACCGACGAGTCCATCGCCCGTTTCCACGACGGCTTCAACTGCGCCCAGGCGCTGCTGACCACCTTTGGTCCCCGCTTCGGTCTCGATCCGGCGGTGGCCATGCGGGTGGCGGTCGGCTTCGGCGGCGGCATGGGCCGTCAGGGCCACACCTGCGGCGCGCTGACCGGGGCCTACATGATCATTGGCCTGATCAAGGGGTCGTCCCAGCCCGGCGACCGGGAGACCCGTGAGTCGGTCTACGCCGCGGTACGCGAATTCAGCGCACGCTTCGAGGCGGAATACGGGGCCACCAGCTGCCGCGAACTGCTTGGCTGCAACCTGGCCGATCCCGCGGAGTACGCGCGGGCCCGTGAGGAAAAACTGTTCAAGAGCCACTGTCCGCGCTTCGTCGCCGGTGCCGCGCGCCTGCTGGAACAGATGGTCGAGTGAGCCGGGCCCGGTATAATGCGGGCCACCGTCGTCCGTGAAAGTCCGCCGTGCCCCTGTCGTCCGAAAAGATCGCCGCCTTCCGCCAGCTTGCCCGTGATCTCGAGGGGGTCGACCGCGAGGTCTACGCCGCCTTTGGCAAGGATCCCCTCGAACCGGTGATCGGCCTCGGCGATCCCGAGGTGCGCGTCGCCTTCTTCGGCCGCGACCCGGGGCGCGACGAGGTGCAGTACGGCATGCCCTTCATCGGCGCCGGCGGGCAGAAGGTGCGCGGGGCCCTGTACCGGCACCTGCACGGCCGGCCGCTGCCCGATTTCGCCGCTTCGGTGGAGGTGGGGCGACACTTCTTCTGGGCCAACACCGTGCCCTACAAGCCGATCGGCAACAAGGCCTGGTCGATGAAGGTGAAGAAGCGCTTTCAGCCGCTGATGGCCGACCTGCTGCTGAACGGCTGGCACGGCAGCGATGTGATCACCCTGGGCCGCGAGGCCTTCCTCTGGTTCGGCATCAACCAGTCGCGGGAGGTGCGCGACGCGCTGGAGACCTTCTGGGGCCGCGACGATCGCTTCGAGATCCATGTCGAGACCCCGCTGCAGGCGTCGGACGGCAGCGCCCGTACTCTGCGCCTGCACCCGCTGCCCCATCCCTCGCCGCTCAACGCCACCTGGTACAAGCGCTT
>CAZMMH010000360.1:0-2957 GCA_964567315.1 uncultured Gammaproteobacteria bacterium | reverse complement strand
CGCTGGTTCCTGATCTTCGGCGCCATCAGCGCGGTGGCCGGGATCGGCCTGCTGGCCCGCGAGCTGTTCCAGTTCACCCTGGAGAAGCTGGCGGTGCTGCTCGGCCTGCTCATGGCCGGCGCCTTCGCCGGCGGCTGGCGCCTGCGCCGGCAGGGGCTGCACTGGGCGCCGCGCGCGGCCGACCTCGCCGGCGGCCTGCTGCTGATCGGCCTCACCTTCACCCTCGGCTACATCTATTCGACCGGCTCCGGCAACTGGCCGGCGCTGCTGTTGATCGACCTCGCCCCGCTGCTGCCGCTGGCCTACCTGCTGAACAACGTATTGCTGCTGGTGCTCTCCGCGGTGCTCTTCTTCACCTGGTTCGGCGGTGTCACTGGCTATATCTCCGGCTGGGGTGCCTACTGGTTCGGCATGAACTACCCTCTGCGCTTCCTCCTCGCCGGCGGCGTCATCGGCCTGTTCGGCCTGCTCCACCGCCGGGCCGAGGCGGGGCCGCTGAGCCGTTACCAGGGCTTCTTCCTGGTCTGGCTCTCGGGCGGGGTCTTCTTCGCCGAGATGGCCCTGTGGCTGCTCTCCCTGTTTGGCAATTTCGGTGACATGCACCGCTACCACGCCAGCAGCGCCGGCGAGCTGTGGCTGTTCAACCTGCTCTGGGCCGGGCTCAACCTGCTGCTGCTGTGGCTGGGTGGCACCTTCCGCCTGCGCATGCTGCGCGGCTACGCCATCACCTTTTTCATCATTCAGGGCTACACCCAGTACTTCTGGCACGTGGCGCCCGCTTTCGGTCCGGTGCTCGGCACCCTGATCGCCGGCCTGGTCGCCTTCGGCCTGCTGCGCGCCCTGGAGCGGGTTCGCGGCAGCGGGGTGGCTGCGGAAAACAGCCGGCACCTTCAATGAGCTCAGCGTGAGGAACACGGATGATCGTACTCGCGGGCGTTCTTGCCGCGGCCGCACTGTGGCTGGTTATGGGGCATTCGCTCGGGTTTGTCGGCCCGATTGGTTTCGCGATCGGCGTTGCGGCGGGCTTGGCATTGCTCGCGGTGTACCTGGCCAACGAGTTTAGCCAGGCGAAGCGACGCCGGGTGGATGCGGTGCGCGACGAGTTTCGCTACGTGGAAGTTGCACGCGCGGTCGCAGGCGGCGGAGTGCAGACCTTCAATGTCACGGGGCCTTCCGCCATTTGGCCGATATTGTTCCTGTTGGCGCTGGGTGCGGGTCTTTTCGCCTTGGCGCTGCACGAGCGGCAGGCCGCGATCGCCGCGGGGGCGGGATTGTTCTGCGTGGTCGTCGTGCTCGGGTTGCCGGGCGCGATTGCGTCGATTGGAAAACCCGTTCTCACGTTGGATCGTTTGGGCTTCCGCTCGCGGTGGATCCCAATGTTCAGCTGGCACGAGGTCACGAGCATTCGCCTGGTGTCATTTCGCTACCGGTACGACATAGTCACGCATTCGCTGTTGTTCAGAATTCCCTCGCTTGCACGGAAGCGATCGCGGCTTCCGCCGCTCATACGGGCCATGTTCGCCTTGCGCTTCTATCGCGAGCCTGACGTCTTGCCTATTCCGTTGAGGAACACGAATGAGGCGCCGCGCGTGGTGTACCGCATGGCAATGAAATTTTGGTCGGACGCGACCGGGCGCGACGCCGGGGGCGCGGACGAGATCGATGCCGTCGTGGCGCACCTGAAGGAGGCGTCGGACGGCGTTGTCGAGGCGGCGCAGGCAGCAGGCTTGCCGGCGAAGGATCTCGAGGCCCTGAAGCGAAAGTTTGCACCGGCGTTGGGGGATCGTCGGCGCAGAAGTGGGTTGGGGCGCGGCTTCCAGCTGTTGCTCGCCATCGTGTTGAGCGCGGTCGTCGTAATGGGAATTCCCATTCTGCTGATCGTGTTGCATGGCCGGTGAGCAGGCGAAGACTGAGGCGGCGAAACGTGACGAGGCGGGCAAACCCATAACCCGGATGCGCGCCCTCCTTTACCCCTTGGCGCCTCTGCGTGAGACAAGTCTTCATCCGGGGCATGGGCAATGCCCACGCCCCGGATTCGCGGCCCAGGCACACCTGTGGGAAAATACTCGGCCCCTTAACAGCCGGACCGGACCATGGCCGAAACCGACGCCGAACTGCACGCCCGCCTCAACGCCGAGACCGGCAAGCTCAGCTGGCCCGAGCTGCAGCGCCACTTCGCCCGCGGCGTGGTGATCCGGGTCGACGGCGAGCTCGACCTGGTGGCGGTGGCCGCCGCCTTCGTGCGCGACGACAAGCCGGAGGTGGAGCGCTGGCTCACCTCGGGCCAGGTGGAACGCGTCGGCGAGGAGCACGCCCGCGACTGGCAGGAACGCGACCCCCTGTTCTGGGCCGTGGTCGCCGCGCCCTGGGTGCTGGTGCAGGAGATCGACGCCGCCGCCACCGCCCACTGAGCGCCGTCCCGAACCCACTATGAAGAACCTCGCCCACCGCTGGCAGCAACTGCTCTCCAACCACCGCGTCGGCGCCGAAGGCAGGGCCGAAGCCGCCGCCGCGCGCAGCGACTTCCAGCGCGACTACGACCGCGTCGCCTTCTCCTCCGCCTTCCGCCGCCTGCAGGACAAGACCCAGGTCTTCCCCCTGGCCGAGAGCGACTACGTGCGCACCCGCCTGACCCACAGCCTGGAGGCCTCCTGCGTCGGCCGCAGCCTGGGCAACATGGTGGGGGAGAAGATTCTGGCGCGGCACCGCCCCCGGGAGATCCAGGCCGCCGACTTCGGTGCCGTGGTGGCCGCCGCCTGCCTGGCCCACGACATCGGCAACCCGCCCTTCGGCCACTCCGGCGAGGATGCCATCCGCCACTGGTTCGAGGGTCCGGCGGGCGCCCGCCTGCTGGCCCGGCTGAGTCCGGCGCAGCAGGCCGACTTCACCGCCTTCGAGGGCAACGCCCAGGGCTTCCGCCTGCTCACCCGCCTGCAGAGCCCGGACAACGTCGGCGG
>CAZMMH010000359.1:0-2977 GCA_964567315.1 uncultured Gammaproteobacteria bacterium | reverse complement strand
CGGCGGGCGGCGATCAGCCGCCCGGGCTCGTCGGTGGAGATCACCCCCAGGGCGTAGGCACCCTCGACATCGGCGGTGGTGGCGCGCACCGCGTCGAGCAGGTTCATGCCCTGCTCCAGGTAGTGATGGATCTGGTGCACCACCACCTCGGTGTCGGTCTCCGAGGTGAAATCGTAGTCGGTCTGCAGGCGGCGCAGTGTTTCGTGATTCTCGATGATACCGTTGTGCACCACGGCGACCCGGTTGCGGCACTGGTGCGGGTGGGCGTTGTGGGGCGCCGGGCGGCCATGGGTCGCCCAGCGGGTATGGGCGATGCCGGTGCCACCGTGGAGGGGCTCGGCGGCCAGGGCGCGGTCCAGTTCCGCGACCTTGCCCACGCTACGCCGCCGCTCCAGCCCGTGGTCGTTGATCACCGCCACCCCGGCCGAATCGTAGCCGCGGTACTCCAAGCGCCGCAGCCCCTCCATGAGCACCGGCACCACATCCCGTTCCGCTACCGCACCGACAATTCCGCACATGGTCTGTTATCTCTTCAATTCAGGCGCGCAGGTGTGGCATCAATCGCGCTTGGCCTTTACCGGGCGCTTCCAGCCATTGATGGTGGTCTGTTTGGCCCGGCTCACGGTCAGCTCGCCGGCAGGGGCGTCACGGGTGATGGTCGAGCCGGCACCAATGGTGGCGCCGGCACCCACCTCCACCGGCGCCACCAGCTGGCTGTCGGAGCCGATGAAGGCCCCGTCGCCGATGGTGGTGTGGTGCTTGTTGGCGCCGTCGTAGTTGCAGGTGATGGTACCGGCGCCGATGTTCACCTCGGCGCCGACGCTGGCGTCGCCGACATAGCTCAGGTGGTTGATCTTGGAGCCGGCACCGACCTCGGCCTGTTTCAGTTCGACGAAGTTGCCCACCCGCGCCCCCTCCGCCAGCCGGGTGCCGGGGCGGATGCGGGCAAAGGGGCCGACGTGGCAGGCGGGGCCGATTTCGGCCCGCTCGAGCACGCTCATGGGCAGGATCTCGCTGCCGGCACCGACGCTGACGTCCCGCAGCAGGCAGTTGGCGCCGACGCGCACGCCGTCGCCGAGCACCACCCGGCCCTCGATCACCACGTTGACGTCGAGCTCGCAGTCGCGGCCCACGCTGAGTTCGCCGCGCAGATCGAAGCGGGCCGGGTCCAGCAGGGCGAGGCCGTCGCGCATCAGCCGCTCAGCCTGAAGTCGCTGGTAATGGCGTTCCAGGGCGGCGAGCTGCAGGCGATCGTTGACCCCTTGCACCTCTTCGACCGACGCCGGCTGCGCGGTCACCACGGGTACCCCGTCGCGCACCGCCAGGGCAACCACATCGGTGAGGTAGAACTCGCCCTGGGCGTTGTCGTTGTCCAGCGCCTGCAGCCAGCCGCGCAGGCGGGCGGCCGGCGCTGCCAGCACCCCGGTATTGATCTCGCGGATCGCCTGCTCCCCGGCGCTCGCGTCCTTCTGCTCGACGATGCGCTGGACCCGGCCGGCCGCGTCGCGGACGATGCGCCCGTAGCCGTGAGGAGCGGCCAGTTCGACGGTGAGCAGGGCCAGGGCGTCGGCCTGGCCGGCAGCCAGCAGGCGGCGCAGGGTCTCGGCCTCGATCAGTGGCACGTCACCGTAGAGCACCAGCACGGTGTCGCCATCCTCCACCTCGGGCATGGCGTGTTCCACCGCGTGGCCGGTGCCCAACCGTTCCGCTTGGTGGACCCAGGCCGCGCCGGGCACGTCGACCTGTTCCCGCACCCGCTCGCCGCCGTGGCCGTAAACGACCACGGTACGGGCCGGGTCGAGGCGAGCCGCGCACTCGGTGACGTGCTGCAGCAGCGGTTTGCCGGCAAGGGGATGCAGCACCTTGGGCAGGGAGGAGCGCATACGGGTGCCCTGGCCGGCGGCGAGAACGATAACGGAAAGGCTCATGCCGTGGACGGATTCACTGTGCGGCCGCGCGCGGCGGCAATCGGGGGATTCTAACGCAGCTCCGGGCCCGGTTAACACCGGGGAAAAAGAAAACGGCGCGCAGCCTGGGCTGCGCGCCGTCGTTCCGGAGCCGCTTGGCGGGCCGGCTCAACGCGTGGCTTGCTTGCGCAACCGCTCCAGGGTGCGTAGCTGGGCCATCGCCTCGGCCAGCTCGGCCTGGGCACGGGCATAGTCGACGTCGGCCTGCTTGTCGGCGAGGGCCTGCTCGGCCCGCGCCTTGGCCTCGAGGGCCGCGGCCTCGTCCAGGTCCTTGGCGCGCACGGCGGTATCCGCCAGCACGGTGATGACGTGGGGCTGTACCTCGAGCATCCCGCCCGAGACGAAGAACATCTGCTCGTCGTTGCCGGCACGCACGCGTACCTCACCGGGACGCAGCCGGCTCAGCATGGGGGCGTGGCGGGGCAGCAGGCCCACCTCGCCAGCCTCCGCGGGCGCGAACACCATTTCGGCGGTACCCGAGTAGATGGACGCCTCCGCGCTGACGATGTCGACGTGAAAGGTCATGGCCATAGAATACTCTCCAGGGCGACAAAATGCCGCTAGGGCGGCGGGGCCCGCCCGCAGCGGGCCCCGCCACGATTACAGGCTCTTGGCCCGCTCCGCCGCCTCTTCGATGGAACCGACCATGTAGAAGGCCTGTTCCGGGAGGCTGTCGTATTCGCCGTCGACGATCGCCTTGAAGCCACGGATGGTGTCCTTGAGGGACACGTACTTGCCCGGGGCGCCGGTGAAGACCTCGGCGACGAAGAACGGCTGCGACAGGAAGCGCTGGATCTTACGGGCGCGGGAGACGGCCAGCTTGTCCTCTTCGGACAGCTCATCCATGCCCAGGATGGCGATGATGTCGCGCAGCTCCTTGTAGCGCTGCAGGTTCGACTGTACCGCGCGGGCCACGCCGTAATGCTCCTGGCCCACCACCAGCGGATCGAGCTGGCGCGAGGTGGAATCGAGCGGGTCCACGGCCGGGTAGATACCCAGCTCGGCCACCT
>CAZMMH010000358.1:0-2999 GCA_964567315.1 uncultured Gammaproteobacteria bacterium | reverse complement strand
AGTCCAAGGGTCTGGCCATGCGCCAGAACGGCAACGTGATCATGGTCGCCCCGGCAGAGGAGATCGCGGCACGCGAAAAACTGGAGCTCCAGGCCAGGCAGCAGATCACCCAGCTGGCGCCGCTGCGCACCGAGTTCATCCAGATCAACTATGCCAAGGCGGCCGACATCGCGCGTCTGCTCAAGTCCCAGGGCCGCAACCTGCTCTCCGGCCGCGGCAACGTCAGCGTCGATCCGCGGACCAACACCCTGCTGGTGCAGGAGACGGCAGAGAAGCTAAGCGAGATCCGCGACATCATCAAGCGCCTTGATGTGCCGGTGCGCCAGGTGCTGATCGAGTCCCGGGTGGTGATCGCCACCAATGACTTCAGCCGCGCGCTCGGCGCCAGGATCGGCGTGGCCACGGTCGGCCGCCCCGGCGCCGGCACCACCGTGGGCGTCACCGGGACGGGCAGCGGCACCGACGGCATGCTGTTCAACGGCAGTACCATCGGCGGCTCCGGCGGCAACAACCCGCTGCCGGCGACTGTACCCTCGCTGGCCAACCGCACCATATCGAGCACCCCGATCGGCGGCGCGGTCGGCGGCCTGGCGATCGGTCTGCTCGCCTCCGACTACCTGCTCGATCTGGAGCTGCAGGCGATGCAGGCCGAGGGCCAGGGTGAGATCGTCTCCAACCCGCGCGTGGTGACCTCCGACCAGAGCAAGGCCACCATCAAGCAGGGCATGGAGATCCCCTATCAGCAGGCGACCTCCAGCGGTGCCACCTCGGTGACCTTCAAGGAGGCGGTGCTGCAGCTCGACGTCACGCCGCACATCACCCCGGACGACCGCATCCAGATGGACCTCAAGGTCACCAAGGACACCGCCGACTTCTCGCGCAGCGTCCTCGGCGTGCCGCCGCTGGACAAGCGCGAGGTGACCACCAAGGTCCTGGTGAACAACGGCGAAACCATCGTGCTCGGCGGCGTCTACGAGCAGACCAAGAGCGGCAACGTCTCCAAGGTGCCGTTCTTCGGCGACCTGCCTCTGCTCGGCCACCTGTTCCGCAGCGACTCCAAGACCAACAACAAGGCCGAACTGCTGATCTTCGTCACACCGAAGATCATCAAGGACACCTCGACCATTCATTAGCCGATCCGGCCCGAGGAGGAACGGGCAGGCTCCCCGAGCCTGCCCGTTCTTTTTTGGGTCGCGCGAACCTTCGCCACCAGGGCCCTTCCGCAACTCGATGTCGATCAGCCGCAATATCTTCCTCGTCGGCCCCATGGGCGCCGGCAAGACCACCATCGGCAAGCAGCTGGCCCGCAGCCTCAAGGTACGCTTTCTCGACAGCGACCAGGAGATCGTCCGCCGAACCGGGGCCGATATCCCCCTGATCTTCGAGCTGGAAGGGGAAGAGGGCTTCCGCAGGCGCGAGAAAAAGGTGATCGACGACCTCACCCGTGAGCAGGGCGTGGTCCTGGCCACCGGCGGCGGGGCGATCCTGGACCCCGACAACCGCCACTGCCTGAATTCGCGCGGCGTGGTGGTCTATCTGCAGACCTCGGTGGAGCAGCAGCTGGAACGCACCGCACGCGACCGCAACCGGCCGCTGCTGCAGACCGAGGACCCCCGCGCCCGGCTCGAGGAGCTGATGCGCATCCGCGATCCGCTGTACCGGGAAATCGCCGATCTCGTAGTCGATACCAACGGCAGCCACGTCAAGAACGTGGTGCGGCACATCCTCGGCCAGCTACCCGACCCTGCGACCGGCTGAGCGCCGCGCTTCTGCGCCGCGCCATTTTCGTCTACCCTTTGCCGCTGGATTCCCGCGCGGCAAGCTGACCATGGACACACTCAACGTCGACCTCGGCGAACGTAGCTATCCGATCCACATCGGCCGCGGCCTGCTCGGCCGTGCCGAGCTGGTGGCGCCGCACGTGCGCGGGCGACGGGTGCTGGTGGTCAGCAACGAAACGGTGGCACCACTCTACCTGGCGCCGGTACTCGAGGCCTTCGCCGCCTTCACGCCGGAGGCGCTGGTATTGCCCGACGGCGAACAATACAAGACCCTGGAGACGCTGAACCAGGTGTTCGACCGGCTGCTGGAGCAGCGTTTCGACCGCAGCACCACCCTGGTGGCCCTGGGCGGCGGCGTCATCGGCGACCTCACCGGCTTCGCCGCCGCCTGTTACCAGCGCGGCATCGACTTCATCCAGATCCCGACCACCCTGCTGGCCCAGGTCGACTCGTCGGTGGGCGGCAAGACCGGCGTCAACCACCCCCTGGGCAAGAACATGATCGGGGCGTTTCACCAGCCCAACTGCGTAATCGCCGACACCGACACCCTGGCCACCCTCGACGACCGCCAGCTGAGCGCCGGCCTGGCCGAAATCATCAAGTACGGCCTGATCCGCGACGCCGGCTTCTTCTCCTGGCTCGAGGGCAACATGGAGGCCCTGCTGGCGCGCGAGCCGGAGGCACTCACCTACGCCATCCGCCGCTCCTGCGAGGTCAAGGCGGCGGTGGTGGCCGCGGACGAGCGGGAGGGTGGCGTGCGTGCCATCCTCAACCTGGGCCACACCTTCGGCCATGCGATCGAAACCGGCATGGGCTACGGCCGCTGGCTGCACGGCGAGGCGGTCGGCACCGGCATGCTGATGGCCGCCGACCTCTCCATGCGCCTCGGCTGGCTGAGCGAGGCGGACGTGCAACGGCTCGACAACCTGCTCGACAAGGCCCGCCTGCCGACGCGGGCACCGGTGGAAATGAGCGGCGACCGCTTCCTCGAACTGATGGCCGTGGACAAGAAGGTACTGGCCGGCAAACTCCGCTTGGTGCTGCTGAAGGCGATTGGCGAGGCTGTGATCAGCGCCGACTTCGACCAAGCGGTGCTACGTGCAAGCATCGACCAGCATCACGCCAGTAGCTAGGTATGTACAGCCTCGCCCCCTACGCAGCCAGCGAGGAGAGATCCCTGGGCCGCCGCCACGAAGAGGCGCCACCCGCCTATCGCAT
>CAZMMH010000357.1:0-3002 GCA_964567315.1 uncultured Gammaproteobacteria bacterium | reverse complement strand
GACCAGCCGATCAGCCCCATCATGCCCAGGCCGAACCAGATGCCCGGCGCGGCGTTGCGCTGCGCCTTGAGCTTGCGCGCCGCCTTCGCACCGACCGTCGCACCGAGCGACGGCGTCGGCTTTGCGGGCCGCTTCCGGGGTTCGTCATTCACTGTGAAATCCTGCCATGCGGCGGATCAGATCGCTTTCCATTTTCACCAGCACCGACCTCACGCTCTGCTCCTGTTCGTCCAGGGTCAGGAACTCCCGATCCACCGCCTTGCGCAATTGGCCGAGGTCGGTACCGCCCAGCGCCTGGCGCACGGAAACGAGGACCTCCGCGCCGGTCTTGACCACCACCCCTTCGTCCACCGCCACATAGACCTCGCCCCCGGCGTCGGTTTCGTAGGTCAGAATTCCCGGGGTGAGCGCGGCCACGCAATCGAGCCGCTGGGGCAGGAGTCCGAACGATCCCTGGCGCGTCTCCACGACGATGCGCGTGACACCGCTCTTCTCGGCGAAGACCTGGAAGGGGAGAAGAATCCTAAGCTTCATGGCGATCGACCGTCGGCTCGACCCGCGTCGGCGCCTCCGCTCCGGATTCCGGCTCGTTCTTCACTTTCTCCTTCGCCTCGTCCACCGCACCGATCATGTAGAGCGCGCTCTCCGGGTAGTCCTTGAACTCGTCCTGCAGGATGCGCTCGCAGCCGTCCAGGGCCTCTTCCAGGCTGACCAGCCTGCCCTCGATGCCGGTGAATTGGGTGGTGGTGAAGAAGGGCTGGGTGAAGAAACGCTCCAGGCGGCGCGCGCGGGCGACCACCTTGCGGTCCGCCGGCGACAGCTGCTCGAGGCCGAGCATGGCGATGATGTCCTTGAGATCGGTGTATTGGGCGAGTGTGCGGCGAATCTCCTGGGCCAGGGCGTAATGGCGTTCGCCGACGATGCCCGGGGTGGCCATCTTGGAGCTGGACTGCAACGGGTCGATGGCAGGATACAGGCCCTCACTGGCGCGCTTGCGCGACAACACGATGGAGGCGGAGAGGTGGGAAAAGGTATGCACCGCCGCCGGATCGGTGAAGTCGTCCGCCGGCACATAGACCGCCTGGATCGAGGTGATCGCGCCGGTGTCGGTATTGGCGATGCGCTCTTCCAGCTGCGACAGCTCGGTGCCCATGGTCGGCTGATAGCCCAGGCGCGACGGCATCTGCCCCATCAGGCCGGAGACCTCCATGCCGGCCTGGATGAAGCGAAAGATATTGTCGACCAGCAGCAGTACGTCGCGGTGTTCGTCGTCGCGGAAATATTCGGCCATGGTCAGGGCGGCATGGCCGACGCGGAAGCGCGCCCCCGGTGGCTCGTTCATCTGGCCGAACACCATCACCATGTTCTGCAGCACGCCCGCCGCGCGCATGTCGCGGTAAAGCTCCTCGCCCTCGCGACAGCGCTCGCCGATGCCGCAAAAGATGCTCACCCCCTCGTGTTGCCCGACCATGTTGTTGATCATCTCGGTGAGCAACACCGTCTTGCCCACGCCCGCTCCGCCAAACAGCCCCGCCTTGCCGCCGCGTTCCAGGGGCATCAGCACGTCGATGATCTTGATCCCCGTTTCGAAGACCTCGGACTGGGTGGAACGCCGGGCCAGCGGCGGCGGCGCCCGATGCACGGAACGCCACTGGACATCGGCCAGGGCCGCCTCGCGGTCGATGGTGTTGCCGAAGACATCGAACATGCGCGAGAGAATTCCCTTGCCCACCGGCGCCTTCAACGGCCCGCCGGTGTCCTCCACCGGCATGCCGCGGGCCAGCCCCTGGGTCGGGGTCAGGGCAATCCCGCGGACCCGATGTGAATCCAGCTGCGCCAGCACCTCGATGACGATCTGTCTCTCCGCCCCCGTGCGCAGCACCGTGTAGATGGGCGGCAGCAGCGCCTCGAAGCGCACGTCGACGACGCTGCCGCGCACGGAGGTGACCACACCGAGATTCGGGGAGTCGTCTTTGCTGCTCAAGGGCATGCTCGGATCCATCAAGCTCATGGGCGGGTGCTCAAGACTTAATACTGGCAGGTTTTCGCACCAGCAGGGGCAGGTCGGTGGGATCGAAGACCCGATAGGCCAACAGTTTCACCCGGTCGCTGACCAGGAACCACACCAGCGCATAGCCCCAGACGAACGCCGCCCAGCCCCAGCCGAGAGGGGTCATGAACACCCCGTAGACCGCGATCAGGGTCGCCACTATCTGCGTGCCCAACACCGCCAGCAACAGAATCCGCGCCGGCCGGATCGACCAGAACGGACCCCGTGTGCGCGTGAGGAAGATCGTCAGGTGGCCCGCCACGGAGAGCATCAGATACATCAGCGTCTGGACGTGCGGACGGTCGAGCTGATAGACGCTGTCGCCGAGGTAGAACAGCCCGAACGCCGCCACCGGTCCGATCACCCCCAGGACCGTGGCGACCCCCAGCACCATGCGCATGTTCCAGGCCTCGGGCTTGTCCTGGTAATGGACGTTGTCATAGGCGATCGACAGAATGGCGCCGTCGTTGAGCAGGGCCAGCATCACGATCATCACCGCCGTCAGCGGATAGAAGTCGAAGATCAGGATCGCCAAGGTCATGAACAGCAACACGCGCAGGGTCTCGGCAATGCGGTAGATCGCATAGCTGTTCATCCGCTGGAAGATTTTCCGGCTCTCCTTCATGGCGTCGATGATCACCGACAGACCAGGTGTCATCAGCACGATGGACGCCGCCGCGCGCGCCGCGTCCGTCGCGCCGGAAACGGCGATGCCACAGTCGGCCTTCTTCAGCGCGGGGGCGTCGTTCACCCCATCCCCCGTCATGCCGACAATGTGGCCGCGCTGCTGCAGCACGTCCACGATGTGGAACTTGTGTTCGGGGAACACCTGGGCGAAGCCGTCCGCTTTCTCGATGGACTCCGCCAACTGCGCCGTATCGTGATACTTGGTGTCGCCAAAACCGCTGGCGTCGAGGATGTTCATACCAAGGCCCAATTTGCCGGCGGTTTC
>CAZMMH010000356.1:0-3019 GCA_964567315.1 uncultured Gammaproteobacteria bacterium | reverse complement strand
CCGGCGCTGCGGCAGGCGGCCACCGCCGCCTTGGCCTCGCTGCGCAGGGGGTCGATCATGCCCACCAGACCGAGCAGGGTGAGGCCATGCAGGCACTCGGGGCCCGGCTCGGTCCCGGCCGGGATGGCGGCGGTCGCCAGGGCGAGGACACGGTAGCCGGCCTGGGCCAGCGCGCGCGCCTCGGCCCCGAGCCGCTCCGCGTCCAGCGGCCCGTCGCCGCCGACGCCCACCATCCGCTCGCACATCGGCAGTACCCGTTCCGCGGCGCCCTTGACGAAGGCGTGCACGGCCTCGCCGTTGAGGTGGAATGAGGCGGCGTAGCCGCGCTCCGACTCGAACGGGATGCCGTCCACCTGGGGCCAGGCGGCCAGCGCCTCGGACTGGAACACGCCGGCCTTGTGCGCCAGCACCAGCAGGGCCACGTCCACGGCGTCGCCATGGTGGGTCCAGCTGCCGTCGCGGTGGCCGAGGAAGCCCTCGTTGTCGAGAACCGCCGCCAGGCACAGCCGCTGCAGCAGGGCCTGGGGCGGCGTGCCGTCGGCGGTCGGCGCGGCCAGGATTGCCCCCTCCGGCACCGTCCCCTCGCCGGTCACCTCCCAGGCCGGTTGGCCCGGCAGCAGTACGCGGCGCACGGTGAGTTGGTTGACGGTGAGGGTGCCGGTCTTGTCGGAGGCGATGAAGGTGCAGGAGCCGAGGGCCTCCACCGCCACCAGGCGGCGCACGATGACGTTGCGCCGGGCCATGCGGTTCATACCGATGGCGAGGGCCACGGTGAGCGCCACCGGCAGCCCCTCGGGGATCGCCGACACCGCCAGGGCCACGGCGAGGAAGAAGATCTCCCGCAGCGGCGTGCCCTGGAGGAAGCTGATGAGTCCCATCAGGGCCGCGGCGCCGCCGACGAAGATGCCGATGCGGACGGTGAAGCGCTCCATCCGCAGCAGCAGGGGCGACTTCGGCGACGGCCGTTGGATGGCGCTGGCCAGTTGCCCCAGCTGGGTCGCGGTGGCGGTCGCCACCACCACGCCGCGGCCGCGGCCGCGACTCACCAGGGAGCCGGCGTAGGCCACGTTGAGGCAGTCGCCGATCGAGGTGTCGGTGGGCAGCACGAGGTCCGCGTTCTTGATCACCGGCAACGACTCGCCGGTGAGTAGGGACTCGTCGATCTCCAGGTCGTGGGCCGCCAGCAGGCGCAGGTCGGCGGGCACCTTGCTGCCCGACTCCAGCAGCACCACGTCGCCACACACCAGCTCCTCGGCGTCGATTTCGTAGGCGTCGCCCTCGCGTACCACCCGCGCCCGCGTCGTGACCATGCGTTGCAGGGCCATGGCGGAGCGTTGCGCATTGAACTCCTGAATGGTGCCGATGAGCGCATTGAGGGTCAGCACGGCGAAGATGAAGATGGCATCGGAAAACTCGCGGAGGGCCAGCGACACGCTGCCGGCCAGCAGCAGGATGTAGATCAGCGGGTTGAGGAACTGGCTGAAAAATACCGCCGCCAGTCCCGGCGGCACCGCGCGGGGCAGGGCGTTGCGGCCGAAGCGGGCCAGGCGGGCCGCGGCCTCGTCCCGCAGCAGGCCGTGGGGCGTGGCGTCGAGCTCCTCAAGCAGTTCGTCCATCTGGCGTGCATGGGCGTGGTGCACCCCGCCGGCGGCCGGGTCAGTGTGCGGATCGTCGCTCATTGCCTGCTCCCTGCCGCCGCGGGTGACGCCCGTGACGGCTCTCGCTAGAATGTTCTCAAGGAAAACATAACAGAGTCTTCAGCCGCGGGCCCGGCGCCCCGCCGGCAGTTGCGGGAGGGGACACGTCGGGTGGCGAAACAGCTGCTGCAACTGCTTGCCTCGCTGCGCGACAGCCTGCGTGACCTGGTCCCCATCATCGTCGTCATCGGCTTCTTCCAGCTGGCGGTGCTGCGCCAGCCCATCCCTCACCTGGCCGCGATCCTCTCCGGCACCCTGATGGTGGTGCTGGGTCTGAGCCTGTTCGTGCGCGGCCTGGAGATGGGGTTGTTCCCGGTGGGCGAGAGCATGGCCTACGCCTTCGCCCGCAAGGGCTCGCTGTTCTGGCTGTTGGCCTTCGCCTTCGCCCTCGGCTTCGGCACCACGGTGGCGGAGCCGGCGCTGATCGCGGTGGCCGCGGAGGCGGCCAAGATCGCCGCCGAGGGCGGGGTGATCGTCCACGATCCGGCGGCCATGAGCCGTTACGCCGGCGGCCTGCGCTATACCGTGGCCCTGTCGGTGGGTTGTGCCATCGTCCTCGGCGTACTGCGCATCCTCAAGGGCTGGCCGCTGCAGTATCTGATCATGGGCGGCTACGCCGGGGTGGTGCTGATGACCCTGTTCGCGCCCAAGGAGATCGTCGGCATCGCCTATGACTCGGGCGGCGTCACCACCTCCACCATCACCGTGCCACTGGTGACCGCGCTGGGCGTCGGCCTGGCCTCGTCGATCAAGGGGCGCAATCCGCTGGTGGACGGCTTCGGCCTGATCGCCCTGGCCTCGCTGACGCCGATGATCTTCGTCATGGGCTACGGGATGCTGGTCTGATGCTGGCCGAACTGATCCGCTTCGGCCACGTGGTGCTGCAGACCCTGACCGACGTGCTGCCCATCGCCCTGATCATCTTCGGCTTCCAGTTCCTGGTGATCCGTCGGCCCCTGCCGCACATGAAGTCGGTGCTGATCGGCTTCGTCTATGTGCTGCTGGGCCTGGCCCTGTTTCTCCAGGGGCTGGAGCAGGCGCTGTTCCCCCTGGGCAAGCTGATGGCCAGCCAGCTCACCGATCCCGCCTTTATTCACGGCGCGGCCGGTGCCGCCAAGGCGGCGCTGCACTGGCAGGACTACAAGTGGGTCTACCTGTTCGCGGCGGCGATCGGCTTTGCCACCACCATCGCCGAGCCGTCGCTGATCGCGGTGGCGATCAAGGCCCAGGCGGTGTCGGGCGGCGCCATCAGCGTCTGGGGGCTGCGCATCGCGGTGGCCATCGGGGTCTCCATTGGCATCGCCCTGGGCACCTTCCGCATC
>CAZMMH010000355.1:0-3022 GCA_964567315.1 uncultured Gammaproteobacteria bacterium | reverse complement strand
GCGAGAGCAAACTACCTGCCTTCTTTCCGCTGCCATCAAGGTAGAGCGTCTTCAGGTGCAGGCCACTACTGCTCATGGCGTAGTTGCTGTCCAGCTCAAAAGTGAACAGGAGACTGGTCACGCCTGCCAGGTCGAGACCCAGCGTGCTGCTATCTTCCTCGGTGCATACGTAACCAGCCCCATGCCCACTGCAACCACCGGAGTTGGCGCCGAACCCCCCGTTTATGCCCCCAGACCAAGTGCCAAGCGAGGCGTTGAAGTTCTGGAGCGTCAGCGTACTGCCAGTGGCATCGCTGAGCATAAAGGCGAGACTCTTCAAGGACGCCGCACCGAACCCTGAGCCCAAGTCGCCACCGTTCGTCGAGACGATGTTAAGCGCAATGTCGTAGTTGTATTGACCCGCGGTCGCGTCGTACGAAGACGATTGTTGGTACGAGCCCGAATACTCGATTCCCGGCTGACCGACGCTGTCTACAAGGGGACCCAGCACAGTGGCGCCCGCCGGCGCGGAGACGACAGCCATCGCGGCGATGGCGAGTGCAGCAAGATAGATATTGGGACTCATGACAACCTCCCCTGCCCGGGACAAAGCGATCCTACATCCAACACCAAGGCTGTCAGCGGCATTGCCCTGTATCCCCATGCCTAGGGAGACGAACAGACCTGCACTTGGCACACGGTCGTGATGAGGATCACATTATGCGAGGGAGGCAAGGCCGACAACCGGGAGAAGTGCCCAAACAGGCCTGTCTGGGCAGTGCCCAGGCGAAAATAAGCCGTCTCCCGCCTTCGGGCGGCAAACGCTAGAACGGGATGTCGTCGTCGAAATCGTCGAAATTGCCGCCGCCGGCCGGCTTGCCGCCGCCGGGCTTGGCCGCCGGGGCCGGGGCCTCGTGACCACCGCCGCTCTGTCCGTAGTCCGCTGTGGCTCCGCCGCCACCGCCGCTGCCACCGCGCCCCCCGAGCATCTGCATTTCGCTGGCGACGATTTCGGTGGTGTAGCGATCCTGGCCGTCCTGGCCCTGCCACTTGCGGGTCTGCAGCTTGCCTTCGATATAGACCTGGGAACCCTTGCGCAGGTACTCGCCGGCGATCTCGCCGAGGCGGTTGAACAGCACCACCCGATGCCACTCGGTACGCTCCTGCTGCTCCCCGGTCTGCTTGTCCTTCCAGCTCTCGCTGGTGGCGACGGTGATGTTGGCGACCGCGGAACCGGAGGCCGAATAACGGACCTCGGGATCCCTGCCCAGATTGCCGATAAGGATGACTTTGTTGACACCACGCGCCATGGCCCAGCTGCCTCCGGATCTCTTGTTTTAATAGTCGAGGGGCGCGGGGAACGCCCCAGAAAGATCCATTCTACGCCGCGGCCACCGAAAATTCACGCAAAGCCCCCTCATCGAGCTGCTCCTTGTCCACCTTGAGGTAGGCGACGCCCTCGTCGCCGGCCACCTCGGCCTCGGCCACGCCGACGACGGCAAGCAGGCGGTCGCGCAGCAGGGCAGCCTGGTCACCCTGCAGCTCCCCCACATTCAGCAGGTAGGTGCTCAGATAGCGCGGGCTGTGCATGCTCGACGCCGCCAACAACCAGAGCGCCATGACCGCGGCGCAGAACAGAAACACGCCATCGAAGCCGTAATGCTGGAACATCCAGCCGCCGGCAGCGCCGCCGACGAAGATCCCCAGGAACTGGGAGCTGGAATAGACGCCCATGGCGGTCCCCTTGGACTGGGTCGGGGCCAGCTTGGAGATCAGGGAGGGCAGACTCGCCTCCAACAGGTTGAAGGCGGCGAAGAACAACCACAGGGCAACCACGATGCCGACCACGGAGCCGTGGAATTCGTACAGACCGAGGTCGGCGAGGATCAGCACGGCAATGGCGCCGATGAATATCTGCTTCATGCGCCGCTTCTTCTCCGCGATGATGATGAACGGCACCATGGAGAAGAAGCCCAGGACCATCACCGGCAGATAGACATACCAGTGATGCACCTCGGGCAGGCCGGCGACGTCGCGCAGCGCCACCGGCAGGGCCACGAACAGGGCGGTGAGCACCAGGTGCATGGTGAAGATGCCGAGATCCAGGCGCAGCAGCTGGCTGTCGGCCAGGACCGTCTTGAACTGGGCCGGCACGGCCTCGGTGTCGCGGTGCAGGCGGGTATGCTTCGGCGTCGGCACCCAGAACAGCAGCACGCCGATGCCGCACAGCCCCAGCACGGTGGTCAGCCAGAAGATGCCGGAGAGACCGATCCAGGCGTTGAGCAGCGGACCGCCGACCATCGCCACGGAGAACGACACGCCGATGGTCATGCCGATGATCGCCATCATCTTGAGCCGGTGCTCCTCGCGCGAGAGATCCGCTGCCGTGGCCAGGACGGCGGCGCCCACCGCGCCGGCACCCTGCAGGGCGCGGCCGAGGATGATGCCGTGCATGTTGTTGGCCGAGGTGGCCATGGCGGCCACGGCACTGCCGACGGCAAAGACCAGCAGGCCGAAGGTGATCACCGGCTTGCGTCCGATCCGGTCCGACAACATGCCGAAGGGGATCTGGAAAATGGCCTGGGTCAGGCCGTAAATGCCGAGGGCCAGGCCGATCATGGTCGGGGTCACCCCCGGCAGGCCGTGCGCGTAGAGCGCGAAGACCGGCATGATCATGAACAGACCCAGCATCCGGAAGGAGTAGATGCTGGCCAGAGAAAAGGCCGAGCGCCGCTCCAGCGGCGTCATATTTGCATCGTTCATCGGCTGTAACTCCGCATAAAATCAGAAAATATTTTGCGTTGCGATTCGAATACGGCGTATATTAACAAGTTCTTTTTCAGACTGTGTCAATATTACGCATGGACACCATCCGCCTGCGCGGCGCGCGCACCCACAACCTCAAGAACATCGACCTCGAGCTCCCCCGGGACCGGCTGATCGTCTTCACCGGCCTCTCCGGTTCGGGCAAGTCCTCGCTCGCGTTCGACACGCTTTACGCCGAGGGACAGCGCCGCTACGTGGAGTCGCTGTCGGCCTACGC
>CAZMMH010000354.1:0-3024 GCA_964567315.1 uncultured Gammaproteobacteria bacterium | reverse complement strand
CAAGGCCCAGCTCGGCGCCGGCAACATCCTGCCGCGCAGCGGGCGCGTCTTCATCAGCGTGCGCGAGGCGGACAAGCCGCGGGTGGTCAACGTGGCGCGGGACATGGCGGCCCTGGGTTTCGAACTGATCGCGACCCGCGGTACCATGGCAGTCCTGAACGAGGCCGGCATTGCCTGTTCGGCGGTGAACAAGGTGACCGAAGGGCGCCCGCACATCGTCGACATGATCAAGAACGACGAGATTGACTTCATCGTGAACACCACCGAAGGCAAACAGGCGATCGCCGACTCCTACACCATTCGCCGCGAGGCCCTGCACCACAAGGTAGCCTCCACCACCACCCTGGCCGGAGCGCGGGCCACGGTAATGGCGCTCAAGCGGGCGGACAGCACCGATGTCAGCCGTTTGCAGGATCTGCATAAGGAGTTGAGCTGATGAGCGGCAAAACCCCGATGACCGTGCGTGGCGCGGAACGCCTGCGCGAAGAGCTGCAGCAGCTGAAGAGTGTCGAACGGCCGCGCGTGGTCGAGGCGATCGCCGAGGCGCGCGCCCACGGCGACCTCAAGGAGAACGCTGAGTATCACGCCGCGCGCGAACAGCAGGGCTTCATCGAGGGCCGGATCAAGGAGGTCGAGGCCAAGCTCTCCAACGCCCAGATCATCGACGTCACCACCCTCAACACCGACGGCCGCGTGGTGTTCGGCGCCACGGTGGTGGTGGAGGAGGAGAGCGGTGAAGAGGTCAGCTACCAGATCGTCGGCGAGGACGAGGCCGACATCAAGGCGGGCCTCATCTCGGTCAACTCGCCCATCGCCCGCGGCCTGATCGGCAAGCAGGAGGGGGACACGGCGGTGATCAATGTCCCCGGCGGCGAGCGCGTCTTCGACATCGTCGAAGTCCGCTACGAATGATTCCGGCGGCGCCCCGCAGGGGGCCGCCCGAACTCACGGATTCCCTTCCCATGTCCAAGCTCGCGGCGGTTGCCGAACGCCTGCTGCTGACCCTCTGGGTCGGCGCCCAGTGGGGCATCGGCTACCTGGCGGCGCCGATCCTGTTCGCCAACCTGGATGACCGCCATCTGGCGGGCACCCTGGCCGGCCACATGTTCGTCTGGCTCGACCTGTTTGGTGCCATTGCCTGTCTGATTCTGCTGGCGATTGCCTGGACCGGGCGCAGCGGCCGTGCCGGCGGCTCGCGCGTGTGGGCGCTCCTGCTGCTGCTGGCGATCATCGCCGTCGAGGAGTTGGTCTTCCATCCCCGCATCGCGGCCCTGCGTGAGGCCGGCATCCCCGACGGCAGCGCGGCCGCGGCCCATTTTGCCTGGGTGCATGGGGGCGCGCAGGTGTTGTATCTGGTCGCGAGTCTGGTGGGGCTGTGGTTGGCGGCGGTGGGCGTTAGGAAACCAGTTGCTGGTGAATAGTCGCGAGTGAAGATTTGTGGAGTCGGCCTCGGGCCGACGGCACTATCAAGAAATAGCGCCGGGCTTCGCCCGACACCGGAACTATTTACGCTCAACTGTTCACTATATAACAGCCCTACCGCGGCAGTTCGACCCGCGGACGATCGGGATTGCGGCGAAAAATGAGCGCAATGTGGCCGATGCGCTGCACCAGCTCGGCGGTCGACCGTTCGCACATGCTCGCGACCATGGCGTCCCGCGCCTCGCGGTCGCCGGCGTTGACCCGGACCTTGATCAGCTCGTGATGGCTCAGGGCGATGTCGATCTCGGCCAGCACCGCCTCGGAGAGGCCGGCGTTGCCGATGATCACCACGGGTTTGAGATTATGGCCGAGGCGCTTGAGCTGTTTGCGCTGGGCTTCGCTGAGTGGCACGTCGTCGTTCCAATGCGGTTGGGTTGGCGGAGGCGGCAAGTGTACTCCGCGTGGCGTTCCATTTCACGGCTGGACTGACGGACGGACATGGGCCGGAGCAAGAGCAGTAACCGCTGGCTGCGGGAACATTTCGACGATGAATACGTGCGCAAGGCCCAGGCCGAGGGCTGGCGTTCGCGCGCGGTGTTCAAGCTGATCGAAATCCAGGAGAAGGACCGGTTGATCAAACCGGGCATGACCGTGGTCGACCTCGGCGCGGCACCGGGCGGCTGGTCCCAGTACGCGGCCAGGCTGGTGGGCGACCGCGGCCGGGTGGTCGCCCTGGACATCCTGCCGATGGACGCCCTGGCGGGGGTCGAGTTCATTCTGGGCGACTTTCGCGAGGAGGGGCCCTACCAGCAACTGCTCGACTCCCTGGGAGAGGGCAAGGCGGACCTTGTGATTTCCGATATGGCCCCCAATATCACCGGCATGGACAGTGTCGATCAGCCGCGGGCGATGTACCTGGCCGAACTGGCGCTGGAGCTGGCCAAGGAGGTGCTCAAGCCCGGTGGCCACATGCTGGTGAAGGTGTTCCAGGGCGAGGGCTCCGACGCCTATTTGCGCAGCATTCGCGAGGTTTTCAGCATTGTGACGATCCGCAAGCCCAAGGCCTCGCGCCCCCGTTCGCGGGAGGTCTATGCCTTGGCGCGAAACTTCAAGGTGGTGTAAGGTAGCGGTAATACCCGCAACCGTTCGGGCCCTGCGCCCAGCCCTTTTTCCCACTGCGAAATCCCTGCGGCACAGCATCCGAACAGAGGTGGAGCAAACTTGAACGACATGGCGAAAAACCTGCTTCTCTGGGTGGTCATCGCGATCATCCTGATGTCAGTGTTCAACAACTTCAGTAGCAAGCCGACCCAGGCGCGGGCGATGCCCTATTCCCAGTTCATCTCCGACGTCAAGTCGGGTCAGGTGGCGCGGGTCACGATCGACGGACCGACGATCTCCGGCACCCTGCAGAGCGGCGAGAGCTTCAGCACCTACAGCCCCGAGAGCGACAACGGGGTCATGATCGGCGATCTGTTGAAGAACAACGTGGTGATCGACGCCCAGCCGCCGGCCAAGCGCTCCATGCTGCTGGAGATCTTCATCAACTGGTTCCCGATGCTGCTGCTGATCGGTGTGTGGATTTTCTTCATGCGCCAGATG
>CAZMMH010000353.1:0-3036 GCA_964567315.1 uncultured Gammaproteobacteria bacterium | reverse complement strand
GCATCCGCCCTACGCAGGCAGTCGCTCGATCAGCAGCAGGATCTCGGCGGACATGTCGTAGGTCAGGCCCGCGGTGTCGGCCAGAGCCGGGTCGCGGTCGCCTCGGGTCAGGGACTGGAGGGCGGCGACGAAGGGGCGCAGCCCGTCCGGCACGTCCGGGTCGGCGGCCAGCTCGGCGAGCTGGGCCGCGGCGGCGGCGGTCTGGCCGGCGAGGAGCTGCTCGCCGACGGCCAGGGCGAGGCGGCCCGAGCCCGAGTGGTTCTCTCCGCCGTCACGCCGGTAGGCCAGGTAGGCCGCGACGGCCTTGGCGCGGGTCTCCGAGGCGGCCTCGGGGTGGCCGGCGTCGGTCTCGATGTCGGTGAGGATGGCCCAGGTCTTCCAGGGCTCGGCGGCGTGGCCGAATTGGGCCTTGCACTCGACGGCCCGCTGCAGCGCTTGGCGGGCCTCGTCGAGGCGGCCGAGACGGCGCAGGGTTCTCGCGAGGTTGCTGTTCTGCTGCCCCTCCCCGGCCAGATCCCCAATCTCCTGGTAGCGATCCACCGCTTGGCGGTGGAAGGCCGCGGCCTCCTCGGGGCGGTCGAATACTGCGTCGTAGAGCGCGCCTAAGTTGCCCAGGGTGCCGGCCTGCAATGCCCGATCGCCGAGCCGCGCCGCGAGCGCCAGCGCCTGCCGATAGGCGTCCTCGGCCGCCTCGCCCTGGCCGGCGCCCTGATGGGCGATGCCGGTCTGGTGCCAGAGCACGGCCACCGCTCCCGGCTCTCCCAGGGCATCGAAGCGTTCGCGCGCCTCAAGGTAGGCCGCCAGGGCCTCGTCGAGGCGGCCCTGCTGGCTTCGGACGGTTCCGAGATTGCCCTTACCCACGGCCACCTGCCGTTCGTCGCCGCGTGCCTCATCGCGTCGAATCGCCTCCTCGTAGGCCGCCGCTGCCTCGTCGAGCCGACCCAGGCGACTCAGGCACTCGCCGCGCTCGGTGAGACAGACCGAGGCCATGCGCTTGGCGCTTCGATCGGAGTCGGCCCACCCAATGGCCTCGAAGCGCTTCTGTGACTCGACCAGCAGCCCCAGGGCCTCCTCTGCGCCGCCGGCCCGCAACAGCACATCTGCGAGTTTCTTGTGGGCCATCGCCAGGTCGTAGCCGGCCCCCGCATAGGCCGCCTTGCCGGCCGCACCGACCCGCTCCAGCAGCGCCCGGGCGCCTGTGAGGGCGGCTTGCAGATGGCCGTCGGCGATCTGCTGCTCGATGCGGGTGCGCCGGGCCTCGAAGGCCGCATGGCCCCACTCGGCGCCGAGTGCTTGCTCGGCCCGGTCGCGGGCCTCGGTCAGGCGTGCCTGCAGGCGTGGCCGACCGAGGTTCTGGAACAGATGGTGCAGCGAGGTGATGAGGGCGATCCTGGCCTCGGGCGTGCCGGCGACCTCGACCCGGTCCAGCAGCACTAACAGATTGTTCAGCTCCAGACCGGTCAGGGTTGCTGACAGCTGGTTGTTCTGGGCATGCTGTTGGACCAGGAAGTCGACGTACTGCCCCATGGCCCCCTGCCAGCGCGCCTCCAGGGCCACCCGCTCGTCGCCGTCGAGCTCGCGAAGCAGGTAGGGGCACAGGGCCGGGTTCAGAGTTAGGTGGTGTTCGGGGCCGGGCGTGGCCAGGCCGGTCGCGACCAAGTCCCTGGCCAGCTCGGCGACCTGTGCCGGCTCCCAGTCCATCATCAGGCGCAGCACGTTGAGGTCGACGCTGCCCTGAAACACCCCCAGCACCCGCGCCCGCTCGCGCACCCCGGGGGCGAGCCGCGCCAGGGACGGGGCGACGCTGGCATAGAGGGAGTGCTCGCGCTCGCCGGGGTGTTGCCGCTCCATGTCCTCCATCAGGGCCGTCAGGCGCTCGCGGGTGACCTCGATGCCCATCGTGCGCAAGCTCGGGGCCAGCAGGGCGAGGGTACGGGCGTGGCCCTGGATGGTCTCGATCAGGCCCTCGACGGGCTCACGCTGCGCATCGGCTAGAGCGTCGGCACCGGTCTCGCTCCGGGTCTGCTCGATCAGGGCGATGGCGTCCTCGCGGGTGAGTCGGTGCAGCTCGTGGCGTTGGCGGTCGGCGGCGAACGGGGCCGGCAGGGCCTCGCGGCTGGTCAGCAGCAGGCGGGTCTCACCGAGTGGGTGGAGGCGTGCGGCCAGGGCGAGAATGGCGGTGAGGCTGTCGGCGGTGGTCTCGACCAGGGCCGCGGGGGCCTCCGGGTCGGTGGCGCGGGGCAGCAGGCTTTCCAGGTTGTCGAGGATCAGCAGGGTAGTCTGCTCGCGCAGGGCCCGCTCGATGGGCTGGAGGGCCTTGTCGATATCGGGGTATTCGGCGACGCTGTAGGCGGGGACCAGTTGGCGCCCGAGGGCGTCGAGGACGGCCTCGGCGCTGCGGTGCTGCTCGACCGAGACGAAGGCAGCCCGCCGGGTTTGGCCCGAGCGGACCTGCCAGCGGGCGTACTCTACGGCGAGCGCGGTCTTGCCCTCGCCGCCCTGGCCGCGGATCAGTACCCAGCGCTGCCCGCGCAATTGCCGTTCGAGCGCCAGCAGCTCGCGGGAGCGCCCGATGAAGCCGGTCTCGGGGGGCGGCGGCAGCGCGCCGAGGCGAGTCTGCTGCTCGATTTGCATCTGCTCGCGGGTGCTCGGGGCTGGAATGCGGCTGAAGAGCCGGGGGGCATCCTGCTCCTGGTAGAGCACGGGGACGAACGAGTCGTGCAGCCTGAGCCTAGCGGTTCCGAAGACCTGAACGCTCTCGTCGGACAGGGTGCGCTGGGCGGCGAGCATCGCCTCGCCGATACGTCGGCCCTCGGCGAGGACCTGGTAGAAGAGTTCCATGAAGCGCCGGGCAGTTACCAAGAGCATGCTATGGCTCAACGCGACGACGCTAGCGACGCCGACCCGCAGCAGGGCCGTGGCAACTGAATCGGTCACGTGCCCTGCCTGGGCCGCCTGGTAGGCCGCAAGGACGATTAGTTGGATGCGGTGGTCGGCGAGCAGCGGGCCGATCTCGTCCGTATAGATGGTGCGGTG
>CAZMMH010000352.1:0-3040 GCA_964567315.1 uncultured Gammaproteobacteria bacterium | reverse complement strand
CAGGTCGATGCCCGACTTCTTGAGGGTGCTATCCGCCGCGCGGATATAGCGCGCCGCCAGCAGCACCTCGGGCGCCGTCGCCACCACCCGCAGGGTGCAACAGGCGGAGCAGCCCTCGTGGCAGGCGACCTCCGGAGAGCCTTCGGTCAGGACCTCCACGTTGTCTTCGAAACTGCCGAAGGCCTCCTTCAGCAGGGCCGGCAGGATCTGCCCCTGGCCGCGGTACGCCGACAGGATTTCAACAAAGTCCGCGTGCTGGGCCCTGAAAAACTCCAGCGTGCCGCCTTGCTCGTCGTGACTCACTTGCTATCCCCAACATCAACAACCCAAGATTGGACATTCCCGCCTCGGCTTGTTGGTCATCGAGGGAAAGAAGCCGTTCGGGGCGACATTATACCCACAAACAGCGCATGGCTTTCAGCCGGGCCAACCATTACGCCCGTTGCGAAGCGATTACGCAATACAGATTCCGACCACGCGACGCACCTTCGTGGCCCAAGCACGCAGAGCTCCGAAACCGTGGTCTTTCCTGGGCTACCTCACTGGACGATGCCGCGGCAGGGTTCACGGCAAATCCAGCAAGGCGCGCAGCTGGGAGATCAACGGCCCCACATCATCGCTGACGATGCTCCACAGCGTATCGTTGTCGATGCCCAGATACCCGTGTATCAGGCGGTTTCGGGTGGCAATGATCTGCCGCCACGGGATGGAAACCTGCGTCTCGCGCACTTCAGCCGGTACGTGCGTCGCGGCCTCCCCGATCAATTCGAGATTGCGCAGGATGGCGTCATACTTGAGTTCGTCCTGCTCGAATGCGGCTTGGTCGAGCCCGGCACTGTAAGCCTTCACCCTTTCGGCAAAGCGCAGCATGTCCTGCAGATAAAAGCGCCATTCGCGTTCAGACATTCACGGCCTCGCGTTCAATGTACGGGCGAAGTTCCGGCCGCATGGCCTTCTCTGTCACCAGATCGACCGCACACCCCAGCGCGTCTTCAAGATAAAACTGCACACCGAAATACCGTGCCGAACTTGCCGGGCCATCAAAGCCGACCACGATATCCACATCGCTGTCTGGACGCGCCTCATCGCGGGCGGTCGACCCGAACAGGGCAAGCCGAGTAACGCCGTAGCGCTGCGCCAGCACCGGCTTGGCCTCGCTCAGCTTCTTCAATACCACTTGCCTGTTCATTTGCGAGCCCTTGCGTGTCAATGCGTTTCAAATCGGAGGGTCTGGTGCATTCTAGGCTATGCGGCACGCCTAACGCAGCATTGAAAGGCGTCGACTGTCTTGTAGCGGTTATGAGACTCGACGGGCAAATTTCGCATGTTCCTTCTCCCTCAGCGAGAGGGACGTACGTGGGACAGCAGTGGGTCTCACCCGCACGGAGTTCATTACCCCTTTTGCGGGACTTGTGACTAGAATGAACCTACGGCATAGATCGTTGAATCAAATAAACAGTCCCCGAAATGCCTACTCAGGGGGAGATGTGCACAATCAGCGAATACCGTTTTTCTGGCTGTTGTCCCTGTGTACCGTCGTCCTGCCCATCCCTCCGACCCTCGCAGCGGACCCCGCCCGGCCACCCCAAGCCTATGTCCAGTGGAAGGCCGAAGACTATGCCATCAAGGAGCCTCTCGGCGGCCTGACCGGGGATGCCACCCGTGGCCGCGCCATCGCCGGCGACCAGCATCGTGGCAACTGCCTGGCATGCCACAAGCTGCCGATTCCCGAGGAGAAGTTCTTCGGCAATCTCGGCCCGTCGTTGATCGGCATCGGTTCGCGCCAGCCGGTGGGGATGATCCGCCTGCATGTGGTGGATCAATCACGCTTCAATCCGGAGACCGTCATGCCCGGCTATTACCGGCCTCCGCAACAGCTCCACCGCGTCGCCAAGGCGCTCAGGGGACGGACCTGGCTGACCGCGCAGGAAGTCGAAGACGTAGTGGCATATCTGGCAACCCTGAAGTGATCAAAGTGCAGAAGCCATGAACAGACGGTCCCTATCCCGCAGCCTCGCTCTCGCTTCGGCGCTCCTCGCCGGAGCGGCCTACGCCCAACCACCGATCTCCGGTTACGACTATCTGACCCCGGCGATGCAGGCCATGCAGGACGACGACTTCGCCAACCCGGGACTTCTGGCGGTCGATGCCGGCCAGGCACTCTTCGCGGCACCCGGTGCCAACGGGAAATCCTGCGCCTCCTGTCACGGCGCCGACGGCAGCGACCTCGATCCCAAGCGTATCGCCCGCTACCCGATCTACAGCAAGCATTTGAAAAGGCCCGTCACCTTGCGCGGCCAGATCCTGGCGTGCCGCAACCAACGGATGGGCGGCCCGAAACTCACTTATTCGAGCGAGCAGGCACTGCAACTGGAAGCCTTCGTTCGCCGACTGGCGTACGGCGAAACCATAGACGTGGACGTCAGCGGCCCGATGGCGCCCTACTACGACGCCGGCAAGAAGCTGTTCCACACCCGCTGGGGACAGGTGGATATCGCCTGCCACCAATGCCACGACTATCACGCCGGCCAGACCTTCCGCGGCCAAACCCTCAGCCAGGGGCAAGCCAACGGTTTCCCGGCGTATCGTTTCACCACGGGGCAGGTCGTAGGATTGCAGGAACGCATTACCGAGTGCCTGACCAGCCTGCGCGCCGAGCCCTACCCGCTCGGCTCGAAGGAATACACCGCCCTGGAGGTCTACATGACGGCGCGCAGCAACGGGCTGAAGATCGAGACGCCCGGGATTCGCTACTAGTGCCCCCTTCAACCATTCGGGATGGCCAAGAGGTAGTGCCCCGTGGGCGTACTTCGGGCATCGAGATACCAGATTTAACGGCCCAGCGAACCCATTGTCGACAAAAGGGCACTGACCCCTTTTCTGCTCCGCTTTCCCGGTGCCAAACGCCGGACCTACGCCCTGTGGCATCCCCTCACAGGTCCCAATTTGGGTACGATCGGTCCTGTCTAGGGACATCCGGAAAAATAAATCTGTCCCGGATTCCCTCAATCCGCGCTCCCGCGTGGGGAGCGACTGACCG
>CAZMMH010000351.1:0-3042 GCA_964567315.1 uncultured Gammaproteobacteria bacterium | reverse complement strand
CTGGTGCTGGTGGTGGGCGCCACCGGCTCGGGCAAGTCGACCACCCTCGCCTCGCTGATCGATTACCGCAACGAAAACAGCGTCAGCCACATCCTCACGGTGGAGGACCCTATCGAGTACGTGCACCACTATAAGCGTTCGGTGGTCAACCAGCGTGAGGTGGGCATCGACACCCTCAGCTATTCGGACGCCCTGAAGAACGCCATGCGCGAAGCGCCGGACGTGATCCTGATCGGCGAGATACGCGACCGCGAGACCATGGAGCAGGCGGTCGCCTATGCCGAGACCGGCCATCTCTGTCTGGCCAGCCTGCACGCCAGCAACGCCTACCAGTCGCTGCAGCGGATCCTCACCTTCTTTCCCGAGAGCATGCACGCCCAGGTGGCCTTCGACATCGCCCACAACCTCACCGCCATCGTCTCCCAGCGCCTGCTGAACGGGCGCGAGGGCGGCCGGCTGCCGGCGGTGGAGGTGTTGCTGGCCACGCCCCTGGTGCGGGATCTGGTGCAGAAGGGGGCGATCGACGAGATCCGCGCGGTGATGGAGCGCGGTCAGGAGGAGGGCATGCAGACCTTCGACCAATCGCTCTACGGCCTGTATCGCGACGGCCGGATCACCCAGGAGGAGGCGCTCCGCCACGCCGAGTCGGTCAGTAACCTGAACGTGATGATCCGCCTGAACAGCGCCAGCGGTGTCACCCACGGCTGAGCCGCGGGCGCCGGCCCGCTGCCTCAGTCGAGCAGCGGCAGGATGGCCGTTTCGAAGTGCTGCTTCTGCCGCGGCGAAAGGCTCGCCAGGTTGCCGTCGTTGGCCAGCAGCAGGGTGGCGACACCGATCGCCACCACCGGGTCGAGGCCGTGTTCGGTGGCGCGCCGGCGGATCGCGTCGGGATTGTCGTGGTTGAGGTGGTAAAGGGCCTGAAGATTCATGGCTGCCACGGTCTGGCGGCGCCCCGGTGGGCGGGGCGTGCACTATACCGCAGGCAGTGTCCTTCCGTCCCTGAAGGGCGGCGAACCGCCTGCGGCGGACTACACTTTCGGCAAGGGAACGTCAGGAGGTGTGCCGCCATGAAACCGAATATGGGGACCGTCGACCGTACCATTCGCGGCGTCGTGGTGCTGATCATCGCCGCGCTGTTCTTCTTCGGCCAGGTGAGCGGAGTAGCCGCGGTGATCCTCGGTGTCATCGCCGTGGCCTTCCTGGTGACCAGCATGATCGGCTGGTGTCCGCTCTACGTCCCGCTCGGGTTCTCCACCCGCAAGGGCAACGAGCCGCCGCCGGGCGGTTAACGGCTGTCGGAGGGGATGCGGATGCAGAGGGGCTGGATCAGCAGCCTGGTGAGCAGCGCGCTGCCCAGGGCGATCAGAAAGGGCACTACCGTCGAGAGCAGCACCAGTTCCGCGATCGTGTAGGTGTTCATGCGATTCCCCCATTGCTCGCGGGCCCGATTTTGGGCCCGGTGGCTTATGTGGGAATTACAGCAATTGGCGTGCCGTGTCGCTGCCGCCGCCCGCGGAGGGCGCCGTGTCGCCCGTTGCCCGTCGCTTCCGGGTGGCCGCAGCATGCACGGGGTGCCGCCGAACCGCGCCGGCGCGATGCATGCCGGGGCGCCGCCGCCCCGTCGGGGTGCATGCCTGCCATCGGCGCCATGCGGCCGCCCACGTCGATGATTTCCCGCCGAAGGTGCGAAAGCCTGTCGGCCGACCGGAAGCGCCCCGCTCAATGGGGCCGGTCCCCGCCGGTCCGGACGGGCCTGGGTGCGCTCAGCTGTCGTAGCCTAGGTTCGGCCCCAGCCATTTCTCCGCTTCGCCGACGATCTCGCCCTTGCGCGCGGCGTAATCCTCCAGCTGGTCGCGGGCCAGTTTGCCGACGCTGAAGTAGCCGGCCTCCGGGTAGGCGAAGTAGAGGCCGCTGACCGCGGCGGTCGGCACCATCGCCTTGGCTTCGGTGAGCCAGATGCCGGTGCGTTCCTGCACCCCGAGCAGGGACCACAGGGTGTCCTTCTCCGTGTGATCGGGGCAGGCGGGGTAGCCGAGGGCCGGGCGGATTCCCGCGTACTCCTCGCGGATCAGGGCCTCGTTGTCCAGGGTCTCCGCGGCCGCATAGCCCCACAGTTCGCGGCGCACCTGCAGGTGCAACCATTCGGTGCAGGCCTCGGCCAGGCGGTCGGCGAGCGCCTTCAGCATGATTGCCGAGTAGTCGTCGTGCCCCTGTTCGAATGCCGCCACCCGTTCATCGATACCGAGTCCGGTGGTGCAGGCGAAACCGCCGAGATAATCGCTGACGCCGGACGCCTTCGGCGCCAGGTAGTCGGCCAGGCAGCGGTTGCGCTTGCCCTCGGGCTGGGCGGTCTGCTGGCGCAGGAAGTGGAACACCGGGCCGTCGTCCAGCACCACGTCGTCGCCGTCGCGGTTGGCCGGGAACAGGCCAACCACCGCCTTGGCGGTGAGCCACTTTTCGTCGAGGATCTTCTGCAGCATGGCCTGGGCGTCGACGAACAGCTTCTTTGCCTCCTCGCCCTTCTCGGCGTCCTCCAGGATGTTGGGGTAGCGGCCGCGCAGCTCCCAGGCGTGGAAGAAGAAGGTCCAGTCGATGTAGTCGGTCAGGGTGGCGAGCGGGATGTCGCCGTAGCTGGCGACGGCGCCCTCCCCGCTCCGCTCCACGCTGATCGGGCCGGTGGTGGCGTCGCCGGCCGGCGCAATCCCGTCCAGCAGGCGCGGGCGCACCGGCGGGAAGCGCTTCCAGTCCACCGCCACGCCGTTGGCGCGGGCCTCGGCCAGGCTCACCAGGCGGGTGCGCCCCTGGCGCTCGGCGTGGGCCTTGCGCACCTGCGCGTACTCCTCGCTCAGGGCGGCGGCGAACCTGTCACGGGTGCCGCCGGTCTCGGAGATGAGGTTTTGGGCCACGCCCACGGCGCGGCTGGCATCCTTCACCCAGACGGTGGGCTGGGCGTAGGCACCATCGATCTTCACTGCGGTGTGGGCCTTGGAGGTGGTGGCGCCGCCGATCATTAGCGGAACGGTGTAGCCGAGGCGCTGCATC
>CAZMMH010000350.1:0-3063 GCA_964567315.1 uncultured Gammaproteobacteria bacterium | reverse complement strand
GCATTGGGAAGGCGTTTATCGTGACAAGTCGCCGCTCGACGTGAGCTGGTATCAGGCCGAGCCGGTCATCTCCCTGGAGCTGATCGAGGCCAGCGGCTGCGGCCCGGACGCGGCGGTGATCGATGTCGGCGGCGGCGCCTCCGTGCTCGTCGACCACCTCCTCGCGCGCGGCTACCGCAGCTTGACCGTGCTGGACATCTCCGGCCGGGCCCTGGAGCATGCCCGCAACCGCCTGGGCGCCGCGGCCGGCGAGGTCACCTGGGTCGAGAGCGACGTGACCGCCTTTGCGCCCGCGGTCGTCTTCGACGTCTGGCACGACCGGGCGGTGTTCCACTTCCTCACCGCCGCCGCCGACCGGCGCCGATATGTGGAGGTGCTGGAACGGGCCGTCCGCCCCGGTGGCCAGGTGGTCCTGGCCGCCTTCGCCATCGGCGGGCCGACCAAGTGCAGCGGCCTGGATATCGTGCAGTATGATGCGGCCAAGCTCGGTGCCGAGCTGGGCGACGGCTTCCGCCTGCTCGAACAGCGCGCCGAGGAGCACCATACGCCGGCGGGCAAGGTCCAGCAGTTCGCCTATTTCCGCTTCGCCCGGGCCGACTGATCGGCGTGCTCTCGTCGTCGGGAGGCCTTTGACGGGAGGCGTGGCTCGGCTATGGTTAGCGCCATTCCGCAAGCACGCACACCCTACTCAACGGAGATTCCCCATGTACGGTTTCACCACCACCCTCGATACCGATTTCGACAGCGCCGTCGAGCGCGTCACCGACGCACTCAAGGAGGAGGGCTTCGGCGTCCTCACCACCATCGACGTGCAGGCCACCCTCAAGGCCAAGCTCGGCCTGGAGAAGGCGCCCTACAAGATCCTCGGCGCCTGCAACCCCAAGCTCGCCAACCAGGCCCTGGAGGCCGAGCCCGACATCGGTCTGCTGCTGCCCTGCAACGTGGTCGTGCGCCAGGGCGAGGACGGCAAGATCGTGGTCGGCTTCATGGACCCCGCCTCGGTGCTCGGTCTGGTCGACCGCCCGGAACTGGGTAGCCTCGGCGCCGAGGTCAAGGCCAAGCTGGAGCGGGTGGCTGGCGCGCTGGCGTGAGCGCGCATGTTGAATTTTGAATGGTGAAGGTTGAATTCCGGTGCGGCGCCTGGCGCCGCACCGTTTTCTTGGCCTGCCGAATCCCGGTTTGATGTCCATCAACGCGGCGCAGGGCGGCCGCGGTATCATGGGCGCCTGCGCCGCACGCCGGAGTCCCCATGGCCCCCGTTTCACCCTTCGATCCAGACAATCACGACGGCTACGCCCGCTGGCGCGACGCACGGCTGGCCGCCGCGCCGGCCGACATCGGCGACCTGGTGGTGGAGCTGCGCGACCCGCGCGAGTTGGGCGAAGCGGAGCACGCCGCCCTGCTCGATTGCCTGCGCCGCTGCAACATGGCGATTTACGCCGGTGCCACCGGCGACGACCCGGACAAGGCGATCCCGCGCCGCCTGGGCGAGCGCTTCGGCCTGGTCAAGCTGGACTCCAACTACCTCGCCGACGACGACGGCATCAGCTCGCTCACGGTCAACCCGGCCGGTGAGCACCCGCAATACATTCCCTACACCAACCGCGGCATCCGCTGGCACACCGACGGCTACTACAATACCCCCGAGCACCAGATCCGTGGCCTGATCCTGCACTGCGTCCACCCGGCCGCCGAGGGTGGCGGCAATCGCCTGCTCGATCCGGAGATCGCCTACCTCCGGTTGCGCGAACTGGAGCCGGGCTTCATTCGTGCGTTGCTGCAGCCCGATGCCATGACCATCCCGCCGGGCAGGGACAGCGAGGGCGGCGAGCGCGGCGCCGCCGTGGGGCCGGTGTTCCGCATCATGGCCGACGGCTCCCTGCACATGCGCTACACCGCGCGAAGTCGCAACGTGGAGTGGAGCGCCGATCCCGAGGTTCAGGCGGCCAAGCTGGCCCTGGAGGCGCTGCTCGACGGTGAGGAGCCGCTGGTCTACGCGGGGCGTCTGGAGTCCGGCATGGGCCTGATCTGCAACAATGTGCTGCACGACCGCGGCCCGTTCCAGGACCGGGAGGGCGCGCCGTCCCGCCTGATCTACCGCGCCCGCTATTTCGACCGCGTCGCAGGCACCGCCGGCTGAGGCATCCTCCTGAGGCGTCCTCGGCTTGATCTCGGTCAATGCCGGCCGCCGTGCCCTCCGGCACCATGGCCTCCAGTTTCCGCCGGAGAACCCATGTCGAGCATTGCCGAGCACCGCGGCCACGGCCAAGGTCTGCGCCGCCCATTCGCCGCCGGCCCGGGAAGCCCGTGTCTGAGTGCGGTTGAACTCCTCCGCCGGGCGCGCGAAGATGCCGTTCCTGGACATTTCCGTCCGCGTACCCGGTTTTACGCCATGAACGACGCCGCCCGCCCGTTTCCGGAGCACGAGGTGATCGCCTACGAGCTCCACGGCAACTGCTACCTCAATATCACCTGGCACTGCACCCTGCGCTGCGCCTTCTGCCCCAAGTTCAACGGCACCTGGGAGGTGCAGGGTATCGATCTGCGCCTGCGCCACGAGCCCACCCTGGAAGAGATCCTGGAGGCCGTGGGCGACCCTGCGCGCTACAAGCAGATCGTCTTCTGCGGTCTGGGCGAGCCCACCATCCGCCTCGACATGCTGCTCACGGTGGCCCGAGAGCTGAAGAAACAGGGCGCCTTCATCCGGATCAACACCGACGGCCTCGCCAACCTGGTCCACGGCCGTGACGTGACCCCGGAGTTCGAGGGGCTGGTGGACGCCCTCTCCATTTCGATGAATGCGCAGAATGCCGAACTTTACGCGCGGCACACCCGACCCAAGCTGGCCGGCGCCTTCGAGGCGATGCTCGACTTCGCGCGCCGGGCCAAGGCCCATGTGCCGGAGGTGACCCTGACGGCCATCGACGGCCTGGAAGGGGTCGACGTGGAGGCCTGCCAGGCCATCGCCCACGAACTGGGGGTCGACTTCCGCCGCCGGGTGCTCGACGTGGTGGGTTGATGGCGCTGTCGGACTACGTCAACACCTTCGGCCGATACCTGCGC
>CAZMMH010000349.1:0-3082 GCA_964567315.1 uncultured Gammaproteobacteria bacterium | reverse complement strand
CGGTTGGTGACGATGGCGGCGGCGGTGCGCATGACCGGCTCCCAGTCGGGCGTGGTGGTGTCGGCCACCAGCACCTCGCCGGGCTGAAAGTCGCTCAGGTGGCTGGGGTCGTCGACCACCCGCGCCTTGCCGACGCCGATCTTGGTGCCCACCGCGCGGCCCTCGAGCAGCACCGGGGCCTTTTCCTTCAAGTGGTAGATCTCCAGCACCGCGCCCTTCTTCTGCGAGGCCACCGTCTCCGGCCGCGCCTGCACCATGTACAACTCGCCGTCGAGCCCGTCCTTGGCCCACTCCATGTCCATCGGCTTGAAGTGGCCGGCCTGCTGCGAGTAGTGGTCCTCGACCCTGATCGCGTAGTCGGCCAGCACCATCACGTCGTCGTCGGAGATGCAGAAGTGGCCGCGCTCGTCGGGATCGGTGTCGACGTTGGCGGTGTATTCGACCGCGATGTTGCCGGTGTTGAGGGTGTCGGTGAAGAGCATCTTCTTCTCTTTCCGCCCCAGCCGGCGCTTGAGCACCGCGCGGTAACCGGCGTTGAAGGTGGGCTTGTGCACATGGAAGCTGTCCGGGTCGATGGTGCCCTGGACCACGTTCTCGCCCAGGCCGAGGGCGGCGTTGATGAAGACCACGTCGCGGAAGCCGGTCTCGGTGTCGAGGGAGAACATCACCCCGCTGGCGCCGATGTCGCTGCGCACCATCTTCATCACCACCACCGAAAGCAGGACCTTGAAGTAGTCGAAGCCGTTGTCGTACTTGTAGTGGATCGAGCGGTCGGTGAAGTTGGAGGCGAGGCAGCGCTTGTAGGCGTCGAGCAGGGCGGTCTCGCCGGCGACGTTCAGGTAGGTGTCGTTCTGGCCGGCGAAGGAGGCCTCGGGCGAGTCCTCGGCGGTGGCCGAGGAGCGCACCGCCAGGGAGATCTCCGCGCCGTATTCCTGCTTCAGGCGGGCGTAGCCCTGGGTGATCTCGGCGCGCAGATCCTCGGGCAGCTCGCAGCCGTAGACGACGCCCCGGGCCTTGGCACCGCGCGCCTGCAGGTCCTGGATGTCGTCGGGATTCAGGCCGTCGAGGGCCTGGTGCAGGGCCGGCCAGGCGTCGTTGTGGTCGAGCACGTAGCGGTAGGCCTCGGCGGTGACGGCGAAGCCGTTGGGGACCCGGACGCCCGCACCGCTCAGGTTGCGGTACATCTCGCCCAGGGAGGCGTTCTTGCCGCCCACCATAGGCACGTCCTCGATGCCGATCTCCTCGAACCAGCGCAGATAACCTAGCGAATTCGTCATGATGTCCTTCCTGTTGCGGGATTCCACCCGCGTCACGTCGCTTCGACCCGACCCAACCCCCATTCCAGTGTAGCCGCGGGCCGTACCCGGCAGGCAACGCCGCCGGCCAGCGGTGGTGGGGCAGGGGAGTGCAAAGATTTGTAAGCAACGGGACCACGGCCGGCGGATACGGTTCATAATCTTGTCAACAGCGAACGTTTCGCGGCGCACGGTAGAGGCCCGAAAGGAGAGGCGATGGCATCCGGTGCAAATGGCGGCAAGGCGGGCGAACTCGACCAGACCCTGGGCCTGGGCGTTCAACGCAGGCACCACTTTGTGCGCTGGACGGTGCTGCTGCTGGTGCTGGTGGTCGCGGCCATGGTCCTGCGCGCCTTTCTGGGCGAGGAGCAGACGGCGGCGCCCCAGTACAAAAGCGTCGAGGCGCACCGCGGCGAACTGGTGGTGACGGTTTCAGCCACCGGCAACCTGGAGCCGGTGAACCAGGTGGACGTGGGCAGCGAGATCTCCGGCACGGTCAAGTCGATCAAGGTGGACTACAACGACCGGGTCAAGAAGGGCGAGGTGCTGGCGGAACTGGATACCGACGAACAGCAGGCCAAGGTGAACCAGATGCAGGCGGCCCTGGAGGCGGCCCAGGCCAGCGTGCAGCAGGCCGCCGCCACCACCCTCGAGACCCAGCTCAAGTTCAAGCGCTGTCAGGACCTGGCGAAGCAGAAGATGTGCTCGCAGCAGGACCTGGATGGGGTCCGTGCGGCCTTTGCCCGGGCCCAGGCGGAGGAGGCCAGCGCCAAGGCCAAGGTGGCACAGGCGCGGGCCTCGCTGTCGGCAGAGCAGACCCGCCTGGCCAAGGCGGTGATCCGCTCGCCCATCGACGGCATCGTGCTGGTGCGGCAGATCGAGCCGGGCCAGACCGTGGCCGCCTCGCTGCAGGCCCCGGTGCTGTTCACCCTGGCCGAGAGCCTGAAGCAGATGGAACTGTACGTGGCCATCGACGAGGCCGACGTGGGCCAGGTCGAGGTGGGGCAGCGGGCCAACTTCACCGTCGACGCCTATCCCGACCGCAGCTATCCGGCGACCATCAGCGAGGTACGCTACTCGCCGCAGACGGTGGCCGGCGTGGTCACCTATACCGCCGTGCTCAGCGTGGACAACGCCGACCTGAGCCTGCGCCCCGGGATGACCGCGACCGCCGACATCGTGGTCAAGCGGCTGGAGAACGTGCTGCTGGTACCGAACGCCGCGCTGCGGTTCACCCCGCCGAGCAACGGCGCGGCGGCGGCCGAGAACACCAGCTTCATCGCCAAGATGTTCCCGCGTCCCCGCCGCCGCACCACCCCGAAGGCCAAGCCCTCGTCCCTGAGCGGCAAGCAGCGGGTATGGGTCCTCGAAAACGGGATGCCGAAGGCGATTCCGGTCACGGTCGGCGCCACCAACGGTCAGTTGACCGAGGTGGTCTCGGGCGACCTAAAGGCCGGCACCCCGGTGCTGGTGGACTACACGGGTGGCAGCCAATGAACGACGCGGCGGCCCCGATCGTCGAGTTCCGGGGCGTGACCAAGGTCTACGGCCGCGGCCAGGCGGCGGTCAACGCCCTGGACGGGGTCGACCTCGCGGTACGCGAGGGTGAGTTTGTCGCCATGATGGGGCCGAGCGGTTCGGGCAAGTCCACCTGCATGAATATCGTCGGCTGCCTCGACGTGCCCAGCGCCGGCCAGTACCTGTTCGAGGGCGTCTCGGTCGGTGATCTGTCGCGGGACCAGCGGGCCCGCCTGCGCCGCGGCTACCTGGGCTTCGTCTTCCAGGGC
>CAZMMH010000348.1:0-3115 GCA_964567315.1 uncultured Gammaproteobacteria bacterium | reverse complement strand
GATCAGCCGCGGCCCCACCAGCAGCAGGAGCAGCAGCACGCCGCCCACACCCAGCCAGATTGCTTTCCTTCGACTCATCGTCCCTCCCTTTCACCGCCACGCGTGCTGCACGCCGGAGAAAGACTAGACGGGGCCGGCGCCGGCGGCAATCCGGGCCCCGGCGGCGCCGGCGGGACTCAGTCGGCCGTGAGCGGCGAATCGAGCAGCTTCTCCAGGCGCGCCCGGCTCTGGCCGCCCAGCAGCACCTCGCGGACCACACCGTGCTCCACCAGCACCACGGTCGGCGTGGCGCGCACGCCGAAGGCGGCCGCCAGCGAGGAATCGACGGCGACATCGACCTTGACCACGTCGTCGCGCTCGGCCCGCAGCTCGTCGATCACCGGGGTCATGGCGCGGCAGGGACCGCAGCGCTCGCTGAAGAAGTAGAACAGCAGCCGCTCGCGGTCGCGCTGGGCGGGGTCGAGAAAGGCGTCCAGGGCAGGCGCTGGCCGGCCGCGCATGCGCCGCGAACCGAGCCAGACGGCGAGCTGCATGCCGAGGACAAAGACAACGAACGCGCCGACCAGCCAGGGTACGATGGCCATCGTCTAGCGCCCCAGGACGTCGCTGATCACGTCGCTGATCACCTGGGTCGCGACATTGACCAGGACGACCTTGCCGTCGACGAACTGCCGTTCGTAGCCGGCCGGCACCGGCGGCAGCCGCCGCTCCAGGTCCGCGGGCAGATTGCGCTTGGCAATACCGGGCGGCAAGGTGCCGCCGCGCTCGAGTTTCATCGCGATACCGGGGGGCAGCCCCTTGTTCTTGTGGCCCGGCGGGCCGTGGCGCTTATTGTGCTTGCCGTGACGCGGGTCCGGGACGTCGTCAGTGCTGTCGGCGTCGGCCGCGGCGGGGTGACGGCGATAGTAGTCGCGAATCAGCTCGCGCTCACCGGCGGTAAACACCGCATGGGCGACGTCGCCCACAGCGTCGCCGACGGCGTCCGCCGCCGCGGTGGCGGGCAGCAGCGGCGCAAGGGCGATGCCGGCGGCCAGCAGTATCGGGGTCATGCGCATTGGGTGTTCCTCCCGCGGGGTCAGTCGTTGAGGATCGAATAGGGCCGGGCGAGATCACGCTCGACCTCGGAGGGACTGAAGGCGCGCACGTAACGGCTGGCCTCCCGCCCGTCCATGAAGATCAGCAGCGTCGGCACACTGAAAACCCGTTGCTGGGCCGCCAGCGCGGAGTGCCGGCCGCAATCCACCACCCCCACCGCCAGGGCCGGGAAACGCTCGCGGAACAGGCTCAACAGCTTGGGCCTGAGGGCCTCGCAGACGGCGCAGTCGGGTCCGCTGAAGTAGACGGCCGCGAGGGGCGACGCGGCGATGAAGCGTTCGAACTGGCCGCCGTCGAGGATCTCTGCCGCATCCATTCCCGCCCCCTCAGAACGGCCACAGGCTCCAGCCCGAATCCAGCTGGTCGCGGCAGCGGGCCAGCTGCGCGCCGTAGGTTCGGGCCCGCGCATCGACCTTGTGCGCCACCGCCACCAGCCAGGCCTTCTTGCGGTAGCTCCCCTTGCGGTAGCCGCCGAGCCCCTCGTGGTAGGCCAGGTACTGGCGATAGGCGTCCCACTTGGAGATGCCGAGGGTTTTGTGCGCCTGCGCCCCGTACCAGCCGATGAAGTCGACCGCGTCCTCGAAATCATCGCGGTCGGCGCCCCAGTTGCCGGTCTTCTCCTTGTACCAGTCCCAGGTGCCGTCCTTGACCTGGGCGTAGCCGTAGGCCGAGGAGCTGCGGAACCAGGGGATCACCCACAACAGGGTGCCACGTGGCGGCTTGGCGTCGTACTTGAAGCGCGATTCCTGGTAGATGATCGCCAGCTGCACCTGGGGCGGCACACCCCACTTCTTGTAACTGTCCTCGACCGCGCCGTACCAGCCGCCCTTCTCCTTGAAGATTGCACAGCTGCTGGAGAGGTCGGAGGGGGGGCTGGTGGCGCAACCGCCGAGCAGGCCCAGCGACAGCAACAGCGCGGCACCGACGCCCCTGCGGGCCACTCTGTGCCTTCCAGCCGTTCCAATCACCGTTGGCCTCGCCCCCATTCACGCATACCATCTGTCGTTGGCCTACGGTACCGCCCCGTTTTCGGTGCGGCAAGCGCGGCGGGACGAAAAGCGGACGATGAGCAAACGACAACGACAACACGGCAGTGCGAAGGCCAGCCGAGGGGACCCCCCCCAGGCCGCGGCGCAACTCTACAACGAAGGGGTACGGCTGGCCGGCGGCGGCCGCCTCGACGAGGCCGCGGAGGCCTATCGCCGGGCCCTGGAACTCGCGCCCGAGTTCGTCGAGGCCCACTGCAACCTGGGCCTGATCGAGGCGGGCCGGCAACGACTGGCCGAGGCGGAACGCCACCTTCGCCAGGCCCTGCGCATTCGGCCCGACGACCCCCTGGTGCTCAACAACCTCGGCCAGATCCTCACTCGCCGCAACAACACCGACCAGGCCGAGCGGGTACTGCGTCAGGCACTGCGCAGGGCACCGGGGCAACCGATGCTGCTCACCAACCTGGGCAATTGCCTGCGCCTGCAGGAGCACCTGAGCGAGGCCGAGGCCGCCTACCGGGAAGCACTCTCGGCGGCACCCGAACTGGAGGAGGCGTGCGCCAACCTGGGCGGTGTGCTCGAGCAGCAGGGGCGTGCGAACGAGGCAATCGCGCTGCTGGAGGGGGGCCTGGCCCGCCACCCGGGATCGCTGCAGATCCTGACCAACCTCGGCAACGCGCAACTGGCCGCCGGCGACGTGGCCGCGGCCATCGCCACCCAGCGCCAGGTGATCGCCCTCGCCCCCCGACATGCCGCCGGCCACTGGAACCTGGCCCTGGCCCTGCTGCTGGACGGGCAGCTGGCCGAGGGCTGGAAGGAGTACGAATGGCGCTGGGCCGAGCACGGCCAGCACCTGCGGGTCGTGGACGACGAGGCGCGCCGCTGGGACGGCAGCCCCCTCGCCGGCCGCACCCTGCTGCTGTGGACCGAGCAGGGCTTCGGCGACGCCATCCAGTTCATCCGCTTCGCCGCCGCGCTGCAGGGCGGGCGGGTGATCCTGCAATGCCAGCCGGCCCTGGGCCGGCTGCTGG
>CAZMMH010000347.1:0-3119 GCA_964567315.1 uncultured Gammaproteobacteria bacterium | reverse complement strand
CACGCCGGCCAGGTTGTTCAGCTCGGCCTCCAGCTTGGGCGGGTCCATGATCTTGAGATTGTGCACATCCAGGATCACGTTGCCGTTGTCGGTGGTGAAGCCCTCGCGCAGGACCGGGGTGCCGCCGTGCTTGACCAGTTGCCGGGCCACGTAGCTGCGGGCCATCGGAATCACCTCCACCGGCAGCGGGAACTCGCCGAGCACGTCGACCAGCTTGGACTCGTCGGCCACGCAGACGAACTTTCCGCTGGCGGCGGCGACGATCTTCTCGCGGGTCAGGGCGCCACCACCGCCCTTGATCAGGTGCAGAAAGCGGGTGGATTCGTCGGCGCCGTCAACGTAGATCGGCAGCTCGCCGACGTCATTGAGGTTGAGCACGGGGATGCCGTGGCCCCGCAGGCGCTCGGCGCTGGCCTCGGAGCTGGCCACGGTACCGTCGATCTTGCCCTTGATCCCGGCCAGCAGGTCGATGAAGTGGTTGGCCGTGGAGCCGGTGCCGACGCCAACGATCATTCCCGCCTCCACGTATTCGAGGGCGGCCTCCGCGGCCTGCTTCTTCATTTCGTCTGGGTTCATTCTGCTTGTCTCCACTTGGTGCTGCAGGAATGATAACCGCCGGAGCATGGGCGGCGGAAGGCGCGGCGTGCCCGTCTGGCCGTGCGGCGGGCCTCCGGATATGGCTTTGTCGGCCTCGGGAACGGTACAGTATGCCGATGCCGGACAAATACATCGAACGCATCCTCAAGGCGCGGGTCTACGACGTCGCGGTGGAGACACCGCTCGAGCGGGCCCCGGGGCTCTCCACGCGCCTGCACAACGAGATCCTGCTCAAGCGGGAGGACCTGCAGGCGGTCTTCTCGTTCAAGCTGCGCGGCGCCTACAACAAGATCGTACGGCTTTCGCCCAAGGCGCGCGCCAAGGGGGTGATCGCGGCCTCTGCCGGCAATCATGCCCAGGGCGTGGCCCTGGCGGCCGCGCGCCTCGGCATCAAGTCGCTGATCGTAATGCCGCGCACGACACCGGAGATCAAGCTCGATTCGGTGCGCCGCCTGGGCGGCCGCATCGCCCTGCACGGCGACACCTACGATGAGGCCTACGAATACGCCCGTGCTCTGGCCGACAAGCGCGGGATGAGTTTCATCCATCCCTACGACGACCCCGACGTGATCGCCGGCCAGGGCACCATCGGCATGGAGATCCTGCGCCAGCGCGGGGAGGGGGTGCACGCGGTGTTCGTACCGGTGGGCGGTGGCGGCCTGATCGCCGGCGTGGCCTCCTTCGTCAAATACCTCGACCCGAAGATTCAGGTGATCGGGGTGGAGCCCGAGGATGCCGCCTGCCTGTACGAGGCCCTCAAGGCCGACAAGCGCGTGGTGCTCGACCAGGTCGGCATCTTCGCCGACGGCGTTGCCGTGCGCCAGGTGGGCAAGGAGCCCTTCCGTCTGGCCCGCAAGCTGGTGGACAGGGTGATCCTGGTCAACACCGACGAGATCTGCGCCGCGATCAAGGACATGTTCGACGACACCCGGGTGATCGTGGAACCGGCCGGCGCCCTGGCGGTCGCCGGGATCAAGAAGTACGTCAAGCAGAACCGCCCGCGCAACCGCTGTCTGGTGGCGATCGCCAGCGGCGCCAACATCAATTTCGACCGCCTGCGGCACGTGGCCGAGCGGGCCGAGATGGGTGAGCAGCGGGAGGCGCTGATTGCGGTGACGATTCCGGAGCGCCCGGGCAGCTTCCGCGAGTTCTGTCAGACTATCGGCCAGCTCGGCGTGACCGAATTCAACTACCGTTACGCGGACCCGAGCCAGGCCCATGTCTTCGTCGGCATCAAGCTGGCGGAAGTGGCGCAGAAGAACGAGCTGATCCGGCGCTTGCGCGAACAGGGCTATCCGGTGGTCGACATGGCCGACAACGAGATGGCCAAACTGCACGTGCGCTACATGGTGGGCGGGCGCGCGCCCGCGGTGCTGGAAAACGAGATCCTCTACCGCTTCGAATTCCCCGAGCGGCCCGGGGCGCTGCTGCGCTTTCTCACCCGCATGGGGCAGCGCTGGAACATCAGCATGTTCCATTACCGCAACCATGGTGCCGCCTACGGGCGGGTCCTGGTCGGCATCCAGGTGTCGGCGGAGGAGATGCCCCGTTTCCAGGAGTTCCTCGACGGCCTCGGCTATCCCTACTGGGCCGAAGGCGACAACCCGGCCTACGACCTTTTTCTCAGTCGCCGCTGAATTCCCTCTGCCCGAACGCAAAGAGGCCCGCATCGCGCGGGCCTCTTCGCTTCTCAGGGTGTCACCACCGCTGACTGTCGCCGTAGGGCGGCCTATCTCTTCTTGGTCGCGACCCTTTTCTTGGCGGTCTTCTTCGGCGCGGCCTTTTTCTTCGGAGCCGCCTTCTTCACTGCGGTCTTCTTGACGGTCTTCTTGACGGCCTTTTTGGCGGCAACCTTTTTCTTCGGTGCGGCCTTCTTGGCGGTCTTCTTCACCGCGGTCTTCTTGACTGCTTTCTTGACTGCCTTCTTAACCGCCTTCTTGGCTGCGGTCTTCTTCACTGCAGTCCTTTTCGGGGTGGCCTTCTTCTTGGCCGCCGTTTTCTTTTTCGGTGCTGCCTTCTTGGCAACGGTCTTCTTCACTGCGGTTTTCTTTGCAGCCACTTTCTTCTTTGCGACTGCCTTCTTGGCACTGCTGACTTTTGCCGTGGTCTTCTTTTTCGCGGCGGCTTTTTTCTTGATGGCCATCAATGAGTCCTCCACAAGGTAACACCCCAAACTACGTGCTTGAGTATAAACCAGCGTTAGGAAAATTCCAGCAAATCAACGGCTTTTTTGCCTAACGTGATTTCGTGCCCGATGTTGTGCGTGCAAGTGGAGTTCGCGATGTTCTTGCTGCGCGTTGCGTGCGGCGTCTTCAAGTGGCCAGGAAAAATCGCACAAGTGCATTTCGCCCGAAAAAACACTGGCTATTCGAGCGCAAGAATGAATTTCCAATGAGCCTCGTCGACCGGCATAACAGAGAGGCGATTGCCCTTGCGCAACAGCGGCATGTCGGCCAGCTGCGGGTGCGGCTTGAGCTCATGCAGGGTGATCGTTCTTTTCAGTTTTCGTTTGAAGCGCACAT
>CAZMMH010000346.1:0-3124 GCA_964567315.1 uncultured Gammaproteobacteria bacterium | reverse complement strand
GGGGCACCAACTGGTGAACCGCTCGACGGCACCGGTGGAATATATTGAAGTCGGGGACAAGACCGCCGGGGATGAGGTCGACTACCCCAATGACGACCTCAAGGCCACACTATCGCCGAACGGGGCCTGGGCCTTGACCCACAAAGACGGTCGGCCCTATTGATTTCATCATCCCGGTAAATTAATCAGCGCAGAGCCGCCCGGCGTCAAACCTGAAACTTGCCCATCAGGATTTGCAGCTGTTTCGACTCTTCCATCACCTCGCCGCACAGCTCCGTGCTTTGTTGCACGCCCTTCGAGGTCTCGTCGGTCACCTGGCTGATATTGTGAATGTTGCGGTTGATCTCTTCACTGACCGAACTCTGCTCCTCCGCCGCGCTGGCGATTTGCATGTTCATGTCGTTGATGGTCCCAACGGCCTTGGTGATTATTTCCAGGGACTCTTCCGCCTGGGTGGCCTGCTGCACATTGTTCTGGGCACGGGTACGGCCGGAGTCCATTACCTTCACCGCGTTGTTGGCGCCCGACTGCAGACGCTCGATCATTTCCTTGATCTGTTGCGTGGAATCCTGGGTGCGGCTGGCCAGTGATCGCACTTCGTCGGCAACCACCGCAAAGCCGCGGCCCTGCTCGCCGGCCCGCGCCGCCTCGATGGCGGCATTCAAGGCCAGCAGGTTGGTCTGCTCGGCGATCCCCCGGATCACGTCGAGCACCGCGCCGATGTTCTTGCTGTCGGCCTCCAGGGTGCGCATCGCCTCGGCGGCGTTGCGCACCTCGCTGGCCAGGGCGTCGATCACGCCGATGGTGCGGTTGACCTCTCCATGGCCGCTCTGGGCCTCGCGGTCCGCGTTGGCCGCGGCCTCGGCCGCCCCGGCGGCGTTGCGCGCCACCTCCTGCACGGTGGCGGCCATTTCGTTGATCGCGGTGGCCACCTGATCGGTCTCCGAGGCCTGGCGTGCCACCCCCTGGTCGGTTTCGGCGGTGATCTCTTTCATGCGGTCGCCGCTGTCGTGCAGCCGCTTGCCCAGTTCCCAGATCTCCCGTACCAGTTCCTGGATCTTGGAGGCGAATTCGTTGAAGGCCAGCGACAGCTCCGCCACCTCGTCGCGCCCCTCCACCTTGAGCCGATGGGTCAGGTCGCCCTCGCCCTTGGCGATACCGCGCAGGGCCGACACCGTGGTCTTCAGCGGGCGGGTGATGCCACGGCTGACCAGCGCCGCCACGGCGATGCCGAGCAGCAGCACCGCCAGGGCGATGCCCAGCACGGTGTTGCGAGTGGAGGCGATGATGCCGGCATAGTGGCTGCGGTCCATGGCGATCTCGACCACCCCGAGGGGCTTGCCGGAAAAGTCCCGGATCACGTTGGCGTAGATCGCCTCCGGGCGCCCGTCGCGTTCGCTCTCGCGCACCACCGCCTGGCCCTGGAGGGCCCGGGCCAGCTCCTCGGGGGTGAACTGGGACTTGTCGCCGAAGGTCGAGGCGTACGCCTCGAAGCCATTGTCCGTGGGCAGCCACAGACCGACGTCGACGTCGTGCCGGCGCTTGAACTGTTCGAAGAAGGGCGGACCGAAGGACATGCCGAGTTCCGCCGAGCCGATGTGCCTGCCGTCGTAGAACACCGGCACCACGCCGCGGATACCGATGCCGGCCCGGCCCTTTTCCAGGCCGCGTACCGGTTTTTTGTCGGCGTTCACCTGGACCACGGTGTGGCGGAACGACGATAGGTCGTCACCGGACTTGGCCGGGTCATGGACGCGGAAGAAGGAGGTCGCCGGCGGGGTGTGGTACTGCATCTGCTTGGCGCCGTAGGATTGCTTCAGGGCCTTGAACACCGGGATCAGCATCTCGCCGATCCGGGCCCGGTCGCCGTCGGCCATCGCCTTCTGCAGGTCGGGGACATTGGCCAGCACCGTGGCCACCATCTCGGACGCCTTGCCCTCGGCGGCAATGTCCGCCTGGATGCTCTGATAGAGGTTGTTCAGCTCGCGGTGTTCGGCATCGCCGGCCATGGCCGAGAACTTGCCCAGCATGACCGGCACGATCACCGCGATCGCCAATACCAGCACCAGAATCGATCCGAGACCGATTCGCGTTCCCACCTTGAAGTTCTGCAGCATGGCTGGCGCCCTCCCCTATCGATGGCTGCAAGGTTCGGCGACCCCACGCCTTTGGCCCCAAAGAGTAGTCCAAGACGGGCAAGCGTCTGCCCGCATCCGGAGGGCCGCGCCGGTATAATGGCCAGCGGCCACCCGGGGACCCTTCATGGAAAAGCTTTCCGTCTTCGTCACCACCTACAACAACGCCCACACCCTCCCCACCACCCTGGAGAGCGTGAAGTGGGCCGACGAAATCGTGCTCCTCGACTCCTTCAGTACGGACGACACGCTGGAGATCGCCGAACGCTACGGCTGCCGGATCTTCCAACATGAGTTCCTTGGATATGGTCGGCAGAAACAGCTCGCCCTTGAGCACACCAGCCACGACTGGGTCCTGTTGCTCGATGCCGACGAGGCGCCGTCGCCCGAGCTGCAGGCGGAGATCCAGGCTCTGATGGCGCGCGGCCCGGAGTGCGACGGCTACGAGATTCCGCGCCTGGAGCAGGTCTTCTGGCGCATGCGCAGCACCGCCAACCGCATGAATTTCTACCTGCGCCTGTTCGACAAGCGCCACGGCGGCCTGGATGAGATGCCGGTACACGCGGCGCCCAAGGTGGAGGGCAGGATCGGCCGGCTCAAGCACCCCTTCTACCACTTCGGCGAAATCGATATCCACGTCAAGGTGGACAAGATCAACGCCTACTCCACCGGCCTGGTGGCGGACAAGGTGGCCAAGGGGCGGCGCGGCAACCCCTGGACCATGCTCTTCTACCCGCCGCTGTTCTTCATCCGCAGCTACCTCTTCAAGCGCAGCTTCCTGGCCGGCTGGGCCGGCTTCATCGGCTCGGTAATCGGTGCCTTCTACGTCTTCCTCAAGTACGCCAAGCTCTACGAGCACTACCAGTTCGAAAAACACGGCGACAGCCTTCTGCCGCCCGGCGCCCCCAGCACGGTGGAGCTGCGCAAGCGCAACCGCAAGGTGGTGTGAAGCAAGGCAGAAGGCAGAAGGCAGAAGGCAGAAGGCAGAA
>CAZMMH010000345.1:0-3135 GCA_964567315.1 uncultured Gammaproteobacteria bacterium | reverse complement strand
CACGCCGATCAGGGCGACGCCGATGATGAGACCGAGCTTGTATTTGACGCGAAGACTGCTGACGAAATTCACGGGCGGGGTCCCTCCGGGGTTCGCACTTTCGGGGTAGTGGCGTGGCGGCCGCTGCGGCGCCGATCACCGCTCTAACTCTGGTACAAGAGCGGCAATTTTTCCTCCCTCTGCGCTGCCGGTTTGATATTGCACAAAACTGATTACCGGATTTTTGACGAAAACGTGCTCAGGGCCCGCTTTCGGCGGCGCCGGACCGGAGTCGGCGGCCCTCTCGTGAGCAAATTGTTGCCTTAGCGGGAACTTAGGGCGATGGCCCCGATCGAATTGCGGCGGTGAGCTTGAGAGGGCTCATCCGAACCACGACCGGGGGACGGGGGAGGTCCGATGGTGTGGAGCGTTTTTCGCTCTCAGGACCGGGGCGCTACCGCGTTCCGGCTACGCCAATACCAAGATGAAGAGGTTCATGTATGCGCAAGATGATCGTGTGCATGTGTTTGACCGGCCTGCTTGCCAGCGGTGCCGCCCTGGCCGCGGACAAGAAGCCCGCGACCGCCCCCTCCTGGCTCGAGAAGCACTTCGCGCGCCTGGACGGCAACCATGACGGCAAGCTCAGCGAAAAGGAGTACCTGGCCCACTGGAAGCACAAGAAGCGCGGCGCCGCCGCCTACAAGGCGATGGACGCCGATCACAACGGTGAGGTGAGCTTCGCCGAGTACAAGGGCTATCGTGCCAAGATGGCGAAAGCCCGTGCCAAGGCGAAGAGGGCCAAGATGGTGAAGACCAAGGCCGAGGCCAAACCGACGGAGATGAAGAAGCCGTAAACCACGGCAAACCGCCGATCGGCCGAGCCGCCGCCCCGCAGGACGTGGGGCGGCGGCTTTTTTTGTTCTATCGCTGCGTTCGTCCCGCCGGCAGGCGCAGGCTGATCGGGGCGGCCAGCAGCAGCAGGCCCGCCAGCAGCCAGAGCACCGCGCGCGGGCCGTCGGTGGCGGCGAGCAGGTCGAGGCCGGCCAGGGCGACCGCCGCGAGGCCGTTGGACAGTCCCAGGGCGATGGCCGAGCCCAGGGAACGGTTTTCGGGAAAGATGTCCTGGCCGATGATGATGCCCAGCGGCAGGCTGGCGAACAGGGCCACGCCGAGCAGCCCCAACAGCAGCCACTGCCAGGGGCCATGGCCGAGCAGGAAGCCGGCCAGCAGCAGGGCGCCGAGCAGGCTGGAGGCGAGCAGTACCGGACGCCGGCCGATGCGGTCGGCGAGATGGCCGCCGCCCACGTTGCCGACGATGCCGACCACCAGCAGCACCGAGATCAGTGCGGCGCCCTCGGTCAGCGGACGGCCCTGCTGGTGCCAGAGCACAGGAACGAAGGTGACCACGCCGAAGATGGTCAGGGCGCGCAGGCAGGAGAAGCTCACCAGGGCGGCCATGGGGCCGAGGTGACGACGCCAGGCGATCGGCCGGGCCTGTGGATGGCGCGGCGGCTGCTGCGGCAGCCGGCGCCAGAGCAGGGCCACGCTGAGCAGTGCCGGCAGGGTCAGTACCCACAGGGCGTGCAGCCCCCAACGGACCACGATCAGACTGGCGAACAGGGGCCAGAGGCCGCGCCCGAGTTCGCCGCCGACCAGGAACAGCGACATGCCGAGACCCTGGCGGCTGCCGCCCAGGCGGCGCGCCGCGGCCAGGGCCTGGGGGTGGAACAGGGCATTGCTGATGCCCACCAGGACCAGGGCCGGGATCAGCGCCCAGAGGTTCGGTGCCAGGCCGATCATGACCGCAGCGAGGCTCGCCCCCAGCACCCCGGCGATGATGAAGCCGCGTCCGCCGAGGTGATCGGCGTACCAGCCGCTGACCACCTGCAGCGCCTGCCCGATCAGCAGCGCCGACATCACGCTGCCGGCGAGGTGGGTGTTCTCGTGCAGCGCCAGCAGCACCGCGGGAAGGATGCCCGGCAGGTAGTTGGCCGAGCCGTCGTTGAGGAAGTGCAGCCAGCTCAACGCGGCAAGTTGCCGATAGCGGGGTGGATCGTCGGCGGCCTGGGGTGTGCGGGGCATCGGGGCGTCACGGGATGGGCGCAGGCGCCGGGAGGATCGTCCCGGTGCCTGCGCCACTGCGGGTGGGATTACAGCCGGCGGATCTTCTCCGCCTGCTCCTCCAGATTGGCCAGCGCCGTGCGCATGTCGGCAACCTTGGCCTTCTCCTTGTCGACCACCGCGGCCGGGGCCTTTTCGACGAAGTTCGGATTCTCCAGCTTCTTCGTCGCCCGTTCCGCGTCATTGCGCAGTTTGTCGATCTCCTTGGTCAGGCGGGCCAGCTCGGCGTCCTTGTCGATCAGGCCGGCCATGGGTACCAGCACCTGCATTTCGCCCACCAGGGCGGTGGCCGCCTCCGGCGCCTGCTCACCGGCGGCGAGCCAGGTGATGGACTCGGTGCGGGCCAGGGCGGCCAGGAACAGCTCATTGCGGGTCAGACGCGCGTGGTCCTCGGTGCCGCCGTTGGCCAGCAGCACCGGCAGCGGCTTGCTCGGGGCGATGTTCATGCCGGAGCGGATCTTGCGCACGCCGACGATGAGGTCCATCACCCAGCGCATCTCCGCCTCGGCGCCCGGGTCGACCAGCGCGTCGTCGGCCGCCGGGTAGGCCTGGTGCATGAGGGTCTCGCCCTCGGCGCCGGCCAGCGGGCGGACACGCTGCCAGATCTCCTCGGTGATGTAGGGCATGATCGGATGGGTCAGGCGCAACAGGCCGTCGAGTACCCGCACCAGGGTGTGGCGGCTGCCACGTTTCGCCGCCTCGGAGGCGCCGTCGCCGCTGAGGACCGGCTTGGACAGCTCCAGGTACCAGTCGCAGAACTCGTTCCAGGTGAACTCGTAAATGGCCTGGGCGGCGAGGTCGAAGCGGTAGATCTCGATCGCCTCGGTAACGCTCGTCACCGCGCGCTGGAAGCGCGACAGGATCCAGCGGTCGGCCAGGGCCAGTTCCAGGTCGCCGCCGTTCTGGCCGCAGTCCTGGCCCTCGGCGTTCATCAGGGCGAAGCGCGAGGCGTTCCACAGCTTGTTGCAGAAGTTGCGGTAGCCCTCGGTGCGGCCCAGGTCGAAGTTGATGTCGCGGCCGGTGGAGGCCAAAGCG
>CAZMMH010000344.1:0-3137 GCA_964567315.1 uncultured Gammaproteobacteria bacterium | reverse complement strand
AAGCCCTCGAAGACGAAGCGGTCGGTGGGCAGGCCGGAGACCGAGAGCGCGGCGATCAGGGCGCTCGCCCCCGGCACCGGAATCACCGGATAGCCGGCGGCGCGCACCTCGCGCACCAGGTGGAAGCCGGGATCGCTGATCAGCGGCGTGCCGGCGTCGGAGACCAGCGCCAGCGCCTCACCCGCCTCCAGCCGCCCCAGCAATTGGGCCACCCGGCCGCGCTCGTTGTGTTCGTGCAGCGCCAGCAGCTTCGCCTGAATGCCGAAATGGCTAAGCAGCTGACGGCTGTGGCGGGTGTCCTCGGCGGCCACCGTGTCCACCGCGGCGAGCACCTCGCGGGCACGCCGGGAGATGTCACCCAGGTTACCGATCGGCGTCGCCACCACGTAAAGTGCGGGCCTTTCAATTGACACGCTCCACCCCGCTCAAGATACTGGACACCCTTACGCTGCTGGCCCTGTGTGGGCCGCGCCATCGTGCAACGGATCCTGGACGGCATCAAGTGACACCGCGCAAGCTCCTTCACGGCACCGTGCTCGTCGCGCTGCTTCTCGGCCTCTCCGGCTGCGGCACCATGGACATGTTCGGCGGCTCCAATGCCGGACCGGCCGGCACGCGCCCGGTAACGGCGCCGGTGGAGGACCGCGACAAGACCCTGCAGAGCGCCCTCTACTGGGAGGACCTGGCCAACAACTCGGGGCCGCCCCTGCGCCAGGAGTACCAGCTCAACGCGGTGGATCAGCTGCTGCGGGTCAACCATCTGGACGACGCCAAACGACTGTTCGACGGCATCGACGCCAGCAATCTCGATCCCGTCCTGCAGCTGCGGCGCAGCCTGGCCGGGGCCGAGATCGCCCTGGCCGGCTTCGATGCCCAGGCAGCGCTCAACTGGCTCAACATCCCCGACGACCAGAGCCTGCCGGCGGCTCAGCAGGCGCGCATCCACAGCCTGCGCGCCCAGGCCTACTATGTCGCCGGCAACTGGCTCGAAAGCGCCCGTGAGCGGGTCCTGCTGGAGCCCTTCCTGAGCGACCCGCTGGACGTCATCGACAACCACTACGTCATCTGGCTGACCCTCTCCTCCCTCAGCGACGAGGCCCTGGCCAAGAGCGGCGACGAGCCGAACACCATCCTGCGCGGCTGGATGGAGCTGGTGGCGATCGACCGCAAGGCCCGCTACCAGGCGGCGGACATGACCGCCCTGATCAATGACTGGAAGGCGCGTTACCCCAACCACCCGGCGCTGCAGGACAAGGTGCCGGACCTGCTCGCCCAGGCCGCCCAGACCACCGAGGTCAAGGGGCCGCTGGCCCTGCTGGTGCCCCTGAGCGGCCCCCTCGCCAAGGCCGGCGAGGCCACCCGCGACGGCTTCCTCGCCGCCCTCTACGCCCAGCCGGCGGCCAGCCGGCCCACGGTGCGTATCTACGACAGCGCCGGTGACGCCTGGTCCGTCTACCAAACGGCGCTGCGGCAGGGGGCCAAGGTGGTGGTCGGCCCGCTGCGCAAGCAGGCGGTCAGCGCCATCGCCGCCCACGGGCCGCTGGCTGTGCCGGTGGTAGCGCTGAATCATGTGGACCAGGGGGTGCAGGATCTCTACCAGTTCGGCCTGGCCCCCGAGGACGAGGCCCAGCAGGTGGCCGACCAGGGCATCGCCGAGGGGCTGCAGCGGGCCATCGCCCTAGTGCCCGAGGGCGCCTGGGGCGACCGTCTGCTGAACGCCTTCCAGACCCGCTTCGAGCGCTTCGGTGGCAAACTGCTGGAGGTGCAGCGCTACAACCCGGCGGCCCACGACTTTTCCAACCCGATCCGCGCCCTGCTCAACACCGACGCCAGCTACGCGCGCGAACACCTGGTGCGACGCATGCTCGGCACCCGGGTCAAGTTCCAGCCGCGCCGGCGCCGCGATGTCGATCTCATATTTCTGGTGGCCCTGCCGACCCAGGCGCGCCTGATCCGGCCGCAGTTCAAGTTCCACTACGCCGGCAGCCTGCCGATCTACGCCACCTCGTCGGTCTACACCGGCAAGCCGAACCCGCGTCTGGACCAGGACATGGACGGCATCCAGTTCTGCGACATGCCCTGGACCCTGGGCAACGTGCAGCAGAATCCGCTGCGCACCGAGGTGCAGAAGCTCTGGCCCAACCGCATGAACGAATACACCCGGCTCTACGCCCTGGGCATCGACGCCTACCAGCTGGTACCGGCGCTCGGCATGCTCGCCAGCCGCCCCGGCAACCACATCGAGGGCGAAACCGGCACCCTGCGCCTGGACGGCCAGGGGCGGATTCGCCGCACCCTGCGCTGGGCCCGCTTCGAGGACGGGGTGCCGCGCCCGGTGGCCTATGCCCCGGCCCAGGGAGTGGACAACGGCCAATGAACGGACGGAGCCGCTCATGGACGAACGACAGCAGCGAGGCCGCAGCGCCGAGGCGCTGGCCGAGACCCACCTGAAGGCCCACGGCCTGCGCGAGGTGACCCGCAACTACCGTTGCCGTCAGGGTGAACTCGACCTGGTGATGCGCGACGGCACCACCCTGGTCTTTGTCGAGGTGCGCTACCGCCGCCGCGACCGCTTCGGCAGCGGTGCCGAAAGCGTGGACCGGCGCAAACAGGCGCGGCTGATCGCCGCGGCCCAGCACTATCTGCAACGCCACGGCGGCAACCGCGCCGCCCGTTTCGACGTGATCAGCGTCAGCGGCGACCCGGCGGCACCGCAGGTGGCGTGGATTCGCGACGCGTTCCAGGCATAATTCACCCCTGCAGCCGCCACCGTATGGGAACCATGGACCTGATCGCCCGCATCCGCAGCAACTTCGACGCCAGCGTCGCGGCCAAGCAGCAGACCCTCGAGAGCGCCGCCCCGGCCATCGCCGAGGCCGCCCGACGCATCACCCATGCCCTGCTCGGCGGCCACAAGCTGCTCGCCTGCGGTAACGGCGGCTCGGCCGCGGATGCGCAACATTTCGTCTCCGAAATGGTCAATCGTTTCGAGCTGGAACGGCCCGGCCTGCCGGCGCTGGCCCTGAGCCCGGACAGCGCCACCCTTACCTCGATCGCCAACGACTACGATTTCAGCGAGGTGTTCGCCAAGCCGGTGCGCGCCCTGGGCCAGGCCGGCGACCTGCTGCTGGCGATCA
>CAZMMH010000343.1:0-3140 GCA_964567315.1 uncultured Gammaproteobacteria bacterium | reverse complement strand
TGCTCTCGGCGGCGCAGGCACCGCCCAGGGTGTCGTGGCGGCCGCAGGTGTCGGCAGTGATGGTCAGCATCGGATTGCCCTCGTTGGAAAGCAGCACGGAGCCGGTGGTGAGGTAGATGTTGCCCTGGCGGCTGAGGGTCAGGTTGGCATCGAAACGCTCGCCCGGATCGGCGGCGCTGTAGAACAGGGTGTCCACCGCCTGGTTGCCCTCCAGGTCGACGATGCGCAGGGTCTGGCCCTGCTTGACCTCGTGCATCCAAGGCTCGCCGGCGGGCAGGGTGAAATCGTAGACCGCGGCGAAGGGGTCGAGTTGGCTTTCGGTCAGGCTCATGATGTCTCTCCGGCTCAGGCCGCGTAGTAGCGCTCGGTGTTGACGAAGCCGCGGCCGTTCTCCGCGCAGTGGGTGCGACAGGGGTCATCGGCGGCCACGGAGGCGCCACGCCGGGCGCTGAGCAGGACGGAACGCGGCCCGTATTCGGGGTTTGGGTCCAGGGGATGTTGCGCGGTGGAAAACACCACCAGGGTGTTCATCTCGAAGCGCAGGTCGACATGGTCGCCCTGCTTGGCGTGGCCCTCGACGAAGTGCATGTTGCCCTCGTCGTCCACCGCCACCTTGCTGAACAGGTTCACCGTGGCCACCAGGTCGCGGCGGCCTAGACCGTACTTGCCCAGCTCTACCAGCAGGCCGTCGCGGGCGCTGCGGTACATGGCGTTGCGCGCCTCCTGAAAACGCTTCACGCCGTATTTGGCCCGCACCATGGCGGCGTCGGAAATGGCGCCGATCGGATCGTGCCAGCCGACGCTGTCGTCCACGATGGAGCAGAGGATCCGGCCCATGTCCGAATAGCAGACGTGGCCGGCGGTAAGCCGGGCGGTGTGCTGGGCCTTGAGGGTGTCGGCGGCGTTGTAGCGCTCCAGCTTCTCCTCCTGGTTGAACAACAGGAGCGAGACGTTCGGACCGTCGGAGAGAGCTGTCAGGCGCAGCCGCGTGCCGCGGCGCAACAGCCCGGACCAGTGGTTGCCGCCGGGAACGGTCTCCTCCCACAACAGGCTGTCGGCGTTCGGCGATGTGTCGCTCATGGATCGGTTTCCTCGTAACCCTGCCGCCCGCGGCGGTATTAACAATTTTCCGTTTAGTATTACCGAAAAGCAAAGGGCGTGCCATGCGGCGGGCGGCAACGGGAGGCGGAAAATCGGGGCCTTGGGCCCGGGCCCGGGGTGCCGGGCGCACCAGCGGCGTGCATTGGCGCGGGATCGGCCTCGCAATGGTGCCGCGGCGGGCCGCCCCTCAGCCGGCGTTCCGCGCGGCGCCGGCTGGCTGGTGAATCTGGGGAATGACCGTGGCGCTCAGTTCGAGCTTGCCGGAGATGACGCCGCGATTGGTGATCATTTCGTCGGCGATCTGCTGCAGCTTGGCCGCGGGTCCCTGCACCAGAATCACCTCCATGGTCTGGGAGTGCATCAGGTGCACGTGCAGCGAGCTGATCACCTCGTCGATGTGCTCGTGCTGGAGATCGGCAAGGATCTTCTGCAGGCGCGGAGTGGAGTGATCGTAGAGCAGGGTGATAGTGCCGGCCATCACCTGGTCGCCGCGCTCCCGCTTATGGGCCGTCACCTGGTGGCTAATCATCTCGGCGATAGCCTGGGAGCGGCTTTCGAAGCCGCGGCCCGCGACCATCGCGTCCAGTTCCCGCAATAGCAGTTCCGGCAGCGAGATACTGATGCGGCTGACACCGCCGTTGCCGTTCTGACTCACGCCCTTTTCTCCATGAGGTGTATCCAGCGGTTGAGGATGATAGCGCTTCTGGCCTCGGCGGAGGGCAGGCGCAGATGGCTGGCCTTGATCACCGCCTCGGCGTCGACCCCGTTGGCCGCCATGTAGTCGGCATTGTTGCGGCACATGCTCTCCAGCAACGGGCCATCGATCTCGGCATGATACTGGAAGCCGTAGACCCCGGGGGCGGCGCGAAACAGCTGACAGGCAGTGAGCGCCGAGGCCGCCAGATTGGCGCAGCCGGGCGGTGGCGGGAAGAAGTCACCATGGAAATGAAAGACGGGAAAGGCGGCCGGCAGGCCGGCCAGCATGGGATCGGCACGCCCCTCGCCGCTGAGGGTGATCTCGGCCCAGCCCAGCTCCTTTTGCGCGCCGGCCTGCACCGTGCCGCCCAGGGCCAGGGCCAGCAGTTGCGCCCCGAGACAGAAGCCCAGCACGGCCTTGCCGGCCTCGACGAACTCCTGGCAAAGGTCGATCTCCCGCTCGAGGAACGGATAGGTGTCGGTGTCGTAGGCCGACTGCGCGCCGCCGAGCACCACCAGGGCGGCGTAGTCTTCGGGCCGGAGTGACGGCGGCAGCTCCCAGCCGAGATGGTTTTCCACCGGCCGGCCACGGGCATGCAACAGGGTGGCGAGCAGGCCGGCGCCCTCGGCGGCGTCGTTCTGGATGACGAGTATGGGTTTCATTGGGTTCCTTTAGCTGGCGCCGGTCGCGCCGTGCGCCGCCGTCAATACAAGTGGCTGTAGCGCTCGATCTCCCAGGGGGAGATGGTCTGGTGGTAGGAGACCCACTCGGCCCGCTTGTACTTGATGAACTCGTCGCGCAGTTCCTGGCCGATGGCCTCCACCACGAAGGGATCGGCCTCGAAGCAGTCGATCGCCTCGTGCAGGTTCTTGGGCAGGAACTCGATGCCGCGCTCGGCGCGCTCCGCGTCCGTCAGTTCGTAGAGGTTGTCCTCCTGCGGCATGCCCGGGTCGAGCTTTTCGCGAATACCTTCAAGGCCGGCAGCCAGCGCCAGGGCCGCAGCGAGATAGGGATTCACCGAGCCGTCGGCGTTGCGCGATTCGAAGCGGCCGCCGCCCATGGGCACGCGGATGGAGTTGGTGCGGTTGTTGGAACCGAAGGAGTTGAACACCGGGGCCCAGGTGAAATAGGGCATGTCGCCCTGGCGCACCAGACGCTTGTAGCTATTGACCGTAGGTGCGAAAGCGGCGCAAAGCGCCTTGCCGTGTTTGATCACACCGGCGATGAAGTGGTAGCCGAGCTCGGTGAGACCGAGGCCGCGCGGGTCGTCCTTGGGGTCGCAGGCGAACAGGTTGTCGCCGGTCTTGAGGTCGTAGAGCGACATGTTGAAGTGGGCGCCGTT
>CAZMMH010000342.1:0-3150 GCA_964567315.1 uncultured Gammaproteobacteria bacterium | reverse complement strand
CAGGCCATCAGCAGCGGCAGGGTGTGCTTGACGTGGTGATAGGCCTGTTCGAGAAAGGCCAGGTAGCTGCCCAGGCCGAGATGCCCGGCCGCCCCCTCGCGGATGAAGGGAATCGCCAGCAATGCATTGCGGTCGGCCTCGGTGGCCTCGATCAACTGGTCGTAGAACTGCATGCTGCATCCTCCTGATAAATGGCTTCGATACGCGCGCCGTAGCATTCGGCGATGACGCCGCGGCGCGGCCGGCCGTTGGCGGTGAACTGGCCGTTGGCCGGCGAGAAGGGGGCGTCGGCAAGAAACCAGTTGCCGATGCGCGCGTAGTCCGGCAGCGCGCGGTTGGCGGCGGCCACCGCCTGTTCCAGCAGCGCGCGGTCGCTGCCGGGCATGGGCACCAGGGCCGCAACGTTGAAGGGCCGCGCCTCACCGAACACCGCCGCCTGGGCGATCGCTGGGTGGGCGGTCAGCTCCCGCTCCACCCACTCCGGGGCCACATTGCGGCCGAAGGAGGTGATAAAGAGGTTTTTCTTGCGCCCGCTGAGATGGAGGTAGCCGTCTTCGTCGAGATGACCCAGGTCGCCGGTGGCATAGGTACCGTCGGCGCGCTGCTCCTCGCCCAGGTAACCGAGAAAGGGACTCTGCTCGATCAGGATTTCGCCGTCCGCGGCGAAACCCAGGCGCAGGTGCGGCAGCGGCCTGCCGACGCTGCCCGGGCGGTGGGCGTCCGGACGGTTGACCGCCACCACCGAGGCGGACTCCGAAAGGCCGTAGCCCTCATAGACCGGGAGGCCGACAGCCTCGGCGTGAGCCAGGAGGCGCGGCGCCACCGGCGCACCGCCGACGGCGACGAAGCGCAGCGAGTCCGGCAGCGAACAACCGGCCGCCGCCGCGGCCACCACGGCCTCCAGCAGTTGCGGCACCAGGATCAGGCTGCTCGGCCGCAGCCGTTGCAGCTCCGCCAGCATCCGCCCCACGTCCAGCCCGCTGGCGCCGCGCAGGCCGAGGCCGGCCACCGGATGCAGCTCGCTGCGGGCGCCGGCCAGCAGCGGGGCATAGATGCCGCCGATGTTTTCCAGCAGGGTGGCCAGCGGCAGCATGGCCAGGTGCAGGTCACCGTGGCCGGCGTTCGCCGCCGCCGCCAGGGCGAGGGCCACCTGTTCAATGTGCGCCTGGCCCAGGCAGACGCCCTTGGGCTCGCCAGTGGTGCCGGAGGTGAAGGTGATCTTGGCGGTTCCGTCGGGCAACGTGGCCGGTACCCGGACCTCCAGCGGCAACAGGTGCACCAGGCGGCGGGCCACGCTCAGATTCTCCCCCGCACCGCTGCGGACCCGGCCGGCGAGGGCCCGGGCCACCCGTTCCGGATCATCGGTGAGGATCTCCCGCGCCCCGGCCGCGGCCACCGCATGGGCCAGTTGCGCGTCGCTGAAGAACTGGGGCAGAGGCAACAGCGGGCGCCCGGCCCGCAGGGCCGCAAGGTCGGCCACGGCCCAGGCAGGGGAATTCTCCAGCAGCAGCGCCAGCGGACCGCTGCCGGCACCGAGGCGGCGGGCCAGGGCCTCCACCAGCAGCGGCAGTTCGCTGTAGGTGAGGGTACCCTCGGCGCCGGCCAGGGCGACCGCCACCGGCTGCTCCGCCGCGTGGCGCTCCAGCGCCTCCAGCAACAGACTCACGGGCGGTACATCCCGGCGACACAGGCGTCCAGCCACAGCTGACGCTGGTCGGCGAAGGCCGGCAGGCGCATGCGCATCTCCAGCTGAGCCACGCCCTGCAGCACGCTGCCGGCGAACACCGCCGGCCGGGCATCGTAGTAGCGGCCCCAGTTCTCCGCCTCACGCCCCAGCCGCGCCGGATCGGCGTCGGCCAGGTGGATCGGCGCCAGGCCCATGCGGTGAAAAGCGTTGCGCAGGGCGGTGACCGCGGTGAAGGTGACCCACTGGTGCCCGGCGCCGCAGAGGAATGCGGTCACGGCCATGATCACCGTCCGCGCATACCCCGGCGAGGCCAGGGCCAGGTTGCCGATCTCCACCACCGTGCCGCGGACCACCTCGGCGCCGGCACCCTCGGCGATGTGCTCCTCCACCGGCCGGTCGAGATAGTGTTCGAGAAACAGCGCACGCCCGCCGGCCTGGCGCAGGCCGATTGCCGCCAGCAGTCGGCCGCGGCCGTCGCGGAAGGCGAGCAGGCGGGGCATGAAGGTACTCACGCGGGCACCGTAGACGGTGCCGAAGACCTCGCGGATGAAGGCCTCGACCTCCACCCGATCGGGGTCGCCGTAATCGCAGACCTGCAGGCAGACCTCATGGGAGGCACCGCCGGCAGTAGTGGCCAGCAGGCCCGGCGGCAGGGCAGAGATGGTGTCGGTCTGGCTCAGCATGGTTCCCTTCCCGGTCCCGGCGCACACTGTGGCACGGGCCCATGACTGTGGATGTTGGAAGGGATGCTACGGAACGGGGCTTAACGAAAGCTGAAAGGAAATCGCCGATTTTGTGACCTGAAACACCGCGGCCGACGCCCGGGGAGCGGCCCCGCTCAATCCAGGCGAATCTGCCCGAACTCGCTCACCTGGGGATGGGGCGCATCGGCCCGAGGCCGATCATCGCGCACCAGCCAGGTGGTGTGCATACCGGCGGCACGCGCCGCGTCCAGCTCCTCGCCAATATCGGAGAGAAACAGCACCTCGGTGGGGGGCAGGCCGATGCTTTCGGCGATTCGCAGGTAGGCCCCGGGCTCGCGCTTGTTGCCGACGGTGGTATCGAAGTAGCCGGAGAAAAGCGGCGTCAGGTCGCCGAACTCGGTGTGACCGAACAACAGCTTCTGCGCGTGCACCGACCCGGAGGAGAAGACATAGAGGCGCAGGCCCTGGGCCTGCCAGGCGCGCAGCCACTTCTCCGCGTCAGGGTAGACGTGCCCCCTGAAGTCGCCCGCATGGTAGCCGTGCTCCCAGATCAATCCCTGCAGGGCCTTGAGCGGGGTGACCTTGCGATCCTCATCGATCCACTGCATCAGCTGCGCCACCAGCTGCTCGCGCCCGGGTTCACCGCCGGCCTCGCGGCGGACGTCGTCCAGCAGCATCTGCACCGCCGGATCGTCGCCGTGGAGGCGCACGAATTCGCCCATATGGGCGCGGGCGTAGGGAAACAGCACGTCATGCACG
>CAZMMH010000341.1:262-3152 GCA_964567315.1 uncultured Gammaproteobacteria bacterium | reverse complement strand
TCTGCGCCGGCACCACGGTCAGGCGGCAGCCGCGGTCCACCAGCATGCGCAGGATGTTGCGCTTGACGCCGAAGTCGTAGGCCACCACGTGGCGCGGCAGCTGCTCGTCGACCGGATGCGGTGCCTCGGGCATGCCGCCTTCGAGCGTCCAGCTGCCCTGGGCCCATTCGTAGGGCTGGCCGGTGGTGACCTCCTTGGCGAGGTCCATGCCCTTGAGCCCGGGGAAACCGCGGGCGGCGGCGATCGCGGCCTGTTCGTCGATGGCGTCGCCGGCGACGATGCAGCCGTTCTGGGCGCCCTTGTCGCGCAGGATTCGCGTCAGACGGCGGGTATCGATGCCGGCGATGGCGACGATGCCGTGCCGCACCAGGTAATCCTCCAGGGACTCCTGCGAGCGCCAACTGCTGGCCATCAGCGGCAGGTCGCGGATCACCAGGCCGGCGACGTGGACCGCCGAGGACTCCTCGTCGTCCGGGTTGGTGCCGACGTTGCCGACATGGGGATAGGTAAGGGTGACGATCTGCCGCGAATAGGAAGGATCCGTCAGGATCTCCTGATAGCCGGTCATGGCGGTATTGAAGACCACTTCACCGACGGACTGGCCGTCGCTGCCGATGGACTCGCCCCGGAACAGACTCCCGTCCTCCAGGGCCAGTAGCGCCGCTTTCCGCAAGGTTGCCTCCGCTCGAGTGCATGACTGCCGCGCGCAAAAAACGGGAATAGCCTTGCAGGGCTGCTCCCGTATTTGGAAATCGCTTACAGTGTATGGAGTTACGCGTGGCGTTGCAGTGTACTAGAGGCGCCCTGCCGTGTCCAATGGGAAACAGCCTGCGCGCCGCCGGAAACGGGCCGCAAGCGCCTGAACCGGCACCGCTTTTCCGAGCCCGCCAAGGCCACCTTAGTCGAGCTTGAAGCGGCTCACCAGCTCGTCCAGCTGGGCCGCCAGGGCCACCAGCTCCTCGCTCACCTCCTGGTTGCGGCGCGCGTTTTCCGCGGTGGCATCGGCCCGCTGGCTGATGTTGACCACGTTGCGGTTGATGTCCTCGGTGACCTTGGTCTGCTCCTCAGCCGCGGTGGCGATCTGGGTGTTCATGTCATTGATCCCGGAGACCTGGCCGGCAATCATGGCCAGGGACTCGGCCGCCCGCTCCACGTGATCCGACTCATCCTGGGCCTTGGAACTGGCGTTCTCCATGGCCTTGACCGCGTCCCGCGCACCCAGCTGGAGCTTCTCGATCATGGCCTGAATCTCCTGGGTCGACTCGTGGGTGCGGGTCGCCAGGGTGCGCACCTCGTCGGCCACCACCGCAAAGCCGCGCCCCTGCTCGCCGGCCCGGGCCGCCTCGATGGCCGCGTTCAGCGCCAGCAGGTTGGTCTGCTCGGCAATGCCGCGGATCACGTCCAGGACCACGCCGACGTTGTCACTCTGCTCGCCCAGGCGCTTGATCACCTCGGCCGCCTGACCGATCTCGCTCAGCAGGCTGTCGATGCCGCCGATCGCCTCGGTGACCACGTAGGCCCCGGTCTTGGCCTCGCCGTCGGCGTCGCTGGAGAGCTCCGCGGTGTGCTGGGCGTTGCGCGCCACCTCCTGCACCGAGGCCTCCATTTCGTTCATCGCCGTGGCCACCATATTGGTGCCGGTCTGCTGGTCGAGCACCGCGTTGACCGTCTCCTCGGAGATGCCCGCCACCCGCTGGGCGACACCGCCGAGCTGGTGGGTGGAGCCGGCCACCTGGCGCAGGCTGTCGGCAAAGCGGTCGAGCATGTTGTTGAAGGCGCCGGCCACGCCGCCGATCTCGTCACGGCTGTCGATGGTGACGCGTTTGCTGAGATCGGAGCTGCGCTCGATGTCGTCGATGGCCGAGTGCAGCCGGTTGACCGGCCGGGTCACGAAGCGGCTGAACAGGAACATCATCAGGGCCAGACCGCCGCCGAACAGCGCCAGCTGCATCATGGCGTTCCACAGCAGGTTGTGGGAGACCTCGCGCTCCATGGAGTCGAGGGAATAGCTCACCCGCACCGCGCCGAGCACGGTTCCTTCGGGCACCTGGTGGCAAAGCAGGCAGTCGGTGCCGCGATAATCCTTGCGTGCGTGCATCGGGTTGATCACGGTGAGGATGCGCCCCTTGGGGGTGTCGCGGATCTGCACCGTGGCCTCGCCCTTGAGGGCGCGGCGGTCGAGCTCGTCGACCGGCTGCTCGACATCGAAGCCCTTGCCGTAGACCTTCTTCACCGGTTCGCCGCGAATGATGCGCGCGTCCACCACGTTGGGCCGGTCGAGGAGCTTCGTCCGCAACTTTCCGCGCTGGCTCATTTGGCCGGCGAGCATGAGGACATTGACGCTGTCGAAATAGCCGTCGGCGGCGTCCTTGGTCTGCTGGGTCACCACATTTTCCACCAGCGCATGCTCGCGGGTGGAGGAGAACCAAAGGGCGGAAATCATCACCAGGACGAAAACCAGAAGCAAGGCGCTGTTGATCTTGAGCCTCAGGGACGCCCCGGCAAAGCCGCGTTTCTTGCTCATTGCCACTCTCTCCAAGCGAGCCGGTCACGCTCCCACCGGCCCGTATATTGTTGTTCTAAGGGCAACTTTCCCACCCCGGCGGCAGAACCCACGCCTGGGTCCGAGCCGTTTCCGTGCGAAAACTCCCCTGACCCGGGTGGCCCTCATGCGTGCTCCGTCGCCGGGCCACCCCTCGTACCTAGCCTAACGCTAGGTAATTACCCCCGTCCACGATAAATATTTCGGTATCTGCACGGAAACCTTTAGCAAAGTGCACGCCAGCCGGCCTTGAAAATAGCCCTTCCCCCTCAGGAGGTGCCCTTCAGACCGAGCACGTCCTGCATGTCGAACAGGCCCTTGTCGTGCCCGACGAGCCAGACCGCAGCG
>CAZMMH010000341.1:0-252 GCA_964567315.1 uncultured Gammaproteobacteria bacterium | reverse complement strand
ACCCTTGGCGAAGGTCATGCGGCTGGAGGCCTTGTGGGTGATCTCCACCCGTTCGCCCAGCCCGGCGAACATCACCGTGTGCTCGCCGACGATGTCACCGGCGCGGATGGTCTCGAAGCCGATGGTCTGGCGCTCGCGGGCCCCGGTCTGGCCCTCACGGCCATAGACCGCACACCGCTTGAGGTCGCGGCCGAGGGCCTCGGCCACCACCTCGCCCATGCGCAGGGCGGTGCCGGAGGGGGCGTCCACCTT
>CAZMMH010000340.1:0-3153 GCA_964567315.1 uncultured Gammaproteobacteria bacterium | reverse complement strand
GCTACTTCCGCAAGGAGGTGCTCTGGCCCTACCTCGACGGCATGGTCGACGAGGCCCTGCAGTATTTCCGCCGCGTCGGCCGGGTGCCGGATGTGGTCCACAGCCACTACGCCGATGCCGGCCACGTCGGCACCCGGCTGACCCAACTGCTCGGGGTGCCCCTGATCCACACCGGCCACTCCCTCGGCGTGGAGAAGCGCCGGCGCCTGCTCGACAAGGGGCTGAGCACCGATGCGATCGAGAGTCAGCTGAACATGGCCCAGCGCATCGAGGCCGAGGAGATCACCCTGGGCAACGCCGCCCTGGTGGTGGCCTCCACCTCCCAGGAGGTGGAGGAGCAGTACAGCCACTACGACAACTACCACCCCAAACGCATGCGGGTGATCCCGCCGGGGCTGGACGTGGAGCGCTTCCATCCGTCGGCGCGCGGGCAGAAGGACCCGCCCTATGCCGCCCAGATCGACCGCTTTCTCGACCACCCCTCCAAGCCCCTGGTGCTGGCGCTCTCCCGCGCCGACGAGCGCAAGAACATCGCCACCCTGGTGCGCGCCTTCGGCGAGAATCCGGACCTGCGCGCCGCCGCCAATCTGTTGATCATCGCCGGCAACCGCGACGATCTGCGCGCCCTCGACAAGGGCGCACGCACGGTGCTGCAGGACCTGCTCTGTCTGATCGACCGTTATGACCTCTACGGCCAGGTGGCCTATCCCAAGCACCACGAAGCCAACGACGTGCCCGACATCTACCGCATCGCCGCGCGTCGCCGCGGGGTCTTCGTCAACCCGGCGCTGACTGAGCCCTTCGGCCTGACCCTGATCGAGGCCGCGGCCAGCGGCCTGCCCCTGGTGGCCACCAACGACGGCGGTCCGACCGAGATCATCCGCCGCTGCCGCAACGGCCTGCTGATTGACCCGCTGGACGCCGACGAGATGGGTGAGGCGATCTTCAGCGCGGTGAGCAACCGGGCCCAATGGGGCCGCTGGTCCAAGGCCGGAGTCAAGGGCGTGCAGCAGCACTACACCTGGCGCGGCCACGTGAACAAATACGTCAAGGAGGTGCAGGGGGTGCTCGGCAAGGCCCGTCGTGGGCGCTCGCCCTTCGCCCTGTCGCGCAGCCGCATGCCGACGGTCGACCGGCTGCTGATCTGCGATCTCGACAACACCCTGCTCGGCGACCACAACGCCCTGGTGCAGCTGCAGGAGCGGCTGGCGCCGGTCTCCGGCAAGGTCGGCTTCGGCATCGCCACCGGGCGCAGTCTGGGACGCACCCTGGCGGTGTTGAAGGAGTGGGGCGTGCCGACGCCGGACCTGCTGATCACCTCGGTCGGCAGCGAGATCTACTACGGCAACACCCTGCGCGAGGACAGCGGCTGGCAGCGGCACATCAACCACGCCTGGAAACCGGAGGCCCTGCGCCAGGTGATGGCCGAACTGCCGGGCCTCAAACTGCAGCCGGAGTCGGAACAGGGACGCTTCAAGCTCAGCTACTATTTCGATCCCCAAAAGGCGCCCAGCCTGCGCGACATCCGCACCCAGCTGCGCCACCTGGACCTGCACTGCAAGTACATCTACTCCTTCAACGCCTATCTCGACCTGCTGCCGGTGCGCGCCTCCAAGGGGCTGGCCATCCGCTACTTGATGATGCGCTGGGGCCTCGATCCGGATCACGTGCTGGTGGCCGGCGACTCCGGCAACGACACGGAAATGCTGCGCGGCGAGACCCTGGGCGTGGTGGTGGGCAATCACAGCCACGAGCTGGCGCGGCTGCGCGGCGAGCCGCGCATCTATTTCGCCGGCGGCCACCACGCATGGGGCATCATCGAGGGCATTGACCACTATGATTTCCTGCGTAGGCTGCGTACCCACGACGAGGATGGAGGCTTTGAGCCGTGATCGAGGCGCTCAACGAACTGCTGGAATCACGGCGCGAGATCCTGCACCAGCTGGCGCGCCACTACATCAACCTGGAGCGGCCCCTGCTGCTGCGCTCCGACCTGTGGGACGAGTACGAGAAGGTTTGCGAAATGCCCGCCTATGCCGATGCCTGCGACGAGAGCGTGGGCCAGATCATCATGGTGGCGCAGGAGGCGGTGGTGGAGCGGCCGTGGATCTATCTGGCCCTGCGTCCGCGGGTGGCGCGCTGGCAGTATTTCCGCATCCATCTCGACCTGCCGGAAGAGGAGGAGGTGAGTGTTTCGGAGTTCCTCGCCTTCAAGGAGCGCCTGGTCGACTGCCACGGTGACTGGACCCTGGAGGTGGACCTCGGGCCGTTCAACCGGGAATTTCCGCGCCTGCACGAGTCGCGCTCCATCGGTCGTGGGGTGGAATTCCTCAACCGGCGCCTCTCCTCCCAGCTGTTCCAGCAGGTGGGCGGTGGCATGGAGCGCCTGCTCGATTTCCTGCGCCTGCACCAGGCTGAGGGGCAGCAGCTCATGCTCAACGGCCGGATCCGCGACGTCAACGAGCTGCGCCATCTGCTGCGACGGGCCGAAGACTACCTCTCCATGCAGGGCCAGGACGACGGTTGGGAGGCCGTCGGCAGCGGCATGCAGAAACTCGGCTTCGAGCGTGGCTGGGGCAACAGCGTGGCGCGCATGCGCGACAGCCTGATGCTGCTCTCCGACCTGCTGGAGGCGCCGGAGCCGGGCATTCTGGAGCGCTTTCTCGGCCGCATCCCGATGGTCTTCAAGCTGGCGATCCTCTCGCCCCACGGCTTCTTTGGCCAGGACAAGGTGCTTGGCCTGCCCGATACCGGCGGCCAGGTGGTCTACATCCTCGACCAGGTGCGGGCCCTGGAAAAGGAGATGCGCAAACGGATCGAGGAGCAGGGGCTCGAGATCGAACCGACCATCGTGGTCATCACCCGGCTGATCCCCGAGGCCCGTGGCACCACCTGCGACCAGCGCGTGGAGCGCATCCACAGTACCAAGAACGCGACCATTCTGCGGGTGCCGTTCCGCTACGAAAACGGCGAGGTGGTGCCGCAGTGGATCTCCCGGTTCGAGGTCTGGCCCTACCTGGAACGCTTCGCCGTGGATGCCGGTCGCGAGTTGATCGCCGAACTGGGCAGCCGGCCCGACCTGATCATCGGCAACTACTCCGACGGCAATCTGGTGGCCACGCTGCTCTCCCATGAGCTCGGCGTCACCCAGTG
>CAZMMH010000339.1:0-3155 GCA_964567315.1 uncultured Gammaproteobacteria bacterium | reverse complement strand
GGCCGCACCGATGAAGTACTTCCTCGACGGCACCAGCAGCCTCTGGCTCAGCGGCGGCCTGATCGGCAAGCCGGCCTGCGTCTTCACCTCCAGCTCCAGCCTGCACGGCGGCCAGGAAAGCACCCTGTTGAGCATGATGCTGCCGCTGCTGCACCACGGCATGCTGATCGTCGGCCTGCCGTACAGCGCCCCGGACCTGCTGCACACCCGCAGCGGCGGCACCCCCTACGGCGCCAGCCACCTGGCCGGGGTCGACAGCAAGCTGCCCCTGAGCGACGAGGAGAAGCGCCTCTGCCGCGCCCAGGGCCGGCACCTGGCGGAGGCGGCCCGGGCCCTCGAGCTGGGCCGGGCGGCCGAGGCATGATCCGCCTGCTGCAGTGGACCGCGCTGGCCGGCCTGTTCGGGCTGCTGATCCTGCTGACCCTGTGGATCGGCTGGCTGGCCCCCTCCCCCACCTATCCCAAGTCGCTGCTGCTGGCGCTGCTGGTGGTGCCGCTGCTGCTGCCACTGCGCGGCCTGCTCCACGGCCGCAGCTACACCCACGCCTGGGCCAGCCTGCTCAGCCTGCTCTACTTCACCCTCGGGGTGATGGAGGCCTACGCCAACCCGGCGGTACGCGGGCTGGCGCTGCTGGAGGTGCTGTTCAGCCTGATGCTGTTCGTGGGGGGGGTGTGGTACGTGAAGGCGGTCGCCCGCGCGCAGCGGGCCGCCGGGAGCGACAAGCGAGCGTAGCGGCCGGCGGGGCGGCTACGGCGCTTCGCCGGACCCCTGCATGAACTCCCGCAGGAACGGCACCGTCAGCCGGCGCTGGGCCGCCAGCGAGGCGCGGTCCAGGCGCCCGAGCAGCTCCACCAGGGCCGCCATGTCCCGCGGGCAGCGGCGCAGCAGCCACTCGGCCGCCTCCGGCCCCAGCTCCAGGCCGCGGCGGCGCGCCAGTTCGCGCAGGGCGTGCCCCTTCTCGCCGTCGTCCAGCGGCTGCAGCTGCAGGGTCAGGCCCCAGCTCAGGCGCGAACCCAGGTCGGCGAGCCCCAGGGGCAGCTCGGCCGGGCGGGCGCTGGCCGCCACCGCCAGCCCCCGACCCGCCTCGCGCAGGCGGTTGAACAGGTCGAACAAGCCCTCCTCCCACTCCGCCCGCCCGGCCACCGCCTGCAGGTCATCGAGGCAGACCAGCTCCAGCTGCTCCAGCCCCTCGAGCACGCTGATGTCCCAGGCCGCCGCCTGCTCCAGCGGCAGGTAGGCGGCCTGTCGCCCGGACTCCCCGGCCCGGTGGCAGGCGGCCTGGAGCAGGTGGCTGCGTCCGAGGCCATCGGCACCCCACAGGTAGACCGGGCCCGCCTCCCCGCCGGCGGCCAGGGCCTCCAGGGCCGCCAGCGCCTCGCCGTTGGGCCCGGCATAGTAGCTGTCGAAGGTGGCCTCCTCGCGCAGGCCGATGCCGAGTGGAAGCTGCAGCATCTCAGCTCCGCCCACGCTGCAGGGCACGCCGGCTCCAGGTCCAGACGTAGCCGAGGCCGCTGAGGAGCGCGCTGGCAAACACGGTCCAGACCAGCACCGGCTGCCAGACCACCGCCGGCGCCCAGATCCCCTGGGCCAGGATCGCCACCAGTATCAGCAGGATCTGCACCACGGTATTGAACTTGCTGATCCGGCTCGGCTCGGGATCGAAGGGGCCGATGAGCAGGCGGAAGGCGGCGGCGCCGCCGACGATCACGATGTCACGGGCGATCACCGTGGTGATCAGCCAGGCGGGCAGCAGGCCGAGCCAGCCGAGACTGAGGAAGCAGGCCAGCATCAGCAACTTGTCCGCCGCCGCATCGAGCAGGCCGCCGAGACGGCTGATCCAGTCATAGCGGCGGGCGAGATAGCCGTCGATGCCGTCGCTGGCGCCGGCCACCGCGATCAGCGCCAGGGCCGCGCGAAACTCGTGCGCCAGCAGGCAGGCCACCGTCGGCACCACCAGCAGGATGCGCAGGCCCGTGATGAGGTTGGGAATGTCGCTCCGCTTCACTTCGCCAGGCGGTAGGAGAGCGTACCGGCAGCGGTCGGCACGGTCGCCGAGGAGGGGGTCTGGGCCACCAGCAGACGGCCGAGGGCGATCGCCTGGCTGAGGGCCGGCAGGCCGCCGCGGGCCTGCACGTTAAAGATGATCTGCTCGCCCACGATCTGGTAGGGCTGGACGCTGGTGACCGGGTCGAGGGAGGTGAGGTAGCGCTCCACCCGGGCGTAGTCGGCAAGCCCCTTGATACCGTCCACGCTGACCGTCAGGTGGTCGTTGAACTGGAGCGCGCGGGTGGTGGCGAATTCCAGCGCCAGGCGGTCGGTGGCGCCGCCGATGCCGGCGGCCACTGCGCTGGCGGCATCGGGCCCGGTGTCCTGCCAGGTCTCGCCCTGGGCGCCGTCGCCGCGGTAGAGGGTCCAGCGCACGCCCCAGTTGCCGCTGGAGAGCGGGACGGCCCGGCCCACCAGCACGGCGTCGGCGTTGTAGCGCTTGGAGGCCCGCACCAGCACGTCGCCGAAGTTGCCCCAGACGTCGGTCACCTGCACCGCCGTCTGGTCCTGGTCGTCGAGCTGCGGCAGGGTCACCGGCAGGCCGCGGCGCATGGCGGCGTCGAGCAGGACACCGCGCAGCGGATCCTGGCTGTTGGCGCCGAGCAGCACCCGCTGCGGGCCCTGCTGCAGCGCCAGCCAGACCACCACCGTGGGCCGGTCGTGGCCCCACACCGGCAGGCCGTTGCGATCGAGGAAGGCCTCCATCGCCTTGCCGTCGAAGCGCACCCACAGGTAGCGCTGGTCGTTGCCGTCGGGGGAGCTGCGGGTGCGGTAGCGGTATTGCTGCAGGTAGTTGGCGGCGTTGGCCTTTTCCGCCGCCACCGCGGGATTCTGGGCCACCGCGAGGCTGCCGGAGAGCTTGATCATGACGTCGGTGAAGGCCTGGGCCAGGGCCGCGCTGCGCTGGGCCGGCGACTGGTCGGTGACGTCCACATTGGCCTCGAACAGGGTGCCGACCTCCACCGCCGCAGCACTGCGCGCGAAGGCCGCGAACAGCAGGCAGAGAATCAGGAGCAGGCGGGGGTACGGGCTTGTCGGCTTTGCGTGCATGGCTGGCGACGTCCGGTCGAGCGGGTACAATAGCAGATTCCATAGCCCCCTCCTAGCAG
>CAZMMH010000338.1:0-3200 GCA_964567315.1 uncultured Gammaproteobacteria bacterium | reverse complement strand
CCAACCGGGTCGACGACTTTATAACGGGTGTGGATGCCACCTCGCGCAGAAACGCTTCGACCTCTGAACGGCTGGATTTTTTCGGTAGCTTTTCTGTTCCCATATCCTACTTAGGCCGATTCTACTGCGGTAGTGGCAAAAATGGCGCAGATGTCCGGAATTTCTCGTTTGGCGGGTCTCGGCGGGCGTTTGAATCTTTCCGGGCTCGCCATAAAAAACAAACGGTTATCGCTATACCATAGCCCTTTTCCCGCTCTGGCTGGCAATATGGCTGGCATTTTGGCTCACCTGGTCTCCTTACACAGCTTGGGAGTGATAATACGCGAGGCTATCCTTTGCAAGACCGATGAAGGTCAGCCACGACGGTCCGCCATCGCTGGGCTCTGGCCTCTGGCCTGTAATGTGCGGCGAGAACACGCCGTAAGGACAGGCTCAATTTGCCATGCTGATTCACACGCTGCATGCTCCCTTATCGTCAGAAGCCCGCTATGGGCTGCCCGGCGGATCGCTGAGGAGACCATTCAGCCGATGACCTGAATCGGGGGTGCTTCAGCCGTTCGGTGCTCAACCCGACCGATAATGGCGGCACGCGGATAACCCAGTTCATGCAACTCGTCGAGACAGGCTGAGGCCGCGTCAGCAGGCACAGAGGCCAACAAGCCGCCGGCGGTCTGCGGGTCGAATAACAGCGGATAGCGCGGGTGGGTACTCAGGGTTTCCGGGTTGCGCACCGCCAGGCTCAGACGCACGTTCTGCGGCTGCAGCGAAGAGAGTATGCCCGCGGCCACAGTCTGCTCGGCCCCGTCGATCAGTGGTATGGCCTCGAGTTCGATCTGCACATCAGCATCCGAGGCGCGGGTCATTTCGACCAGGTGCCCCAACAGGCCGAATCCGGTGACATCGGTGCAGGCCGTCGCGCCCCGCCGGTGAAGGCAGGCGGCGGCGGCCTGGCTGGAAACCAGCATCGATTGGATAGCCCCATCCACCCAGCGCCCTTTCGCCTTGCCGCGCATGTCGGCAGCGAACAGGGTGCCGGTGCCGATGGGCTTGGTCAGGATCAATCTATCTCCCGGCTGCATACCACCCTTGCGCAGCAGGGCATCCTTCGCGATCAGTCCGTTGACCGTCAGACCGAAGGCCAGCTCGGCACCTTCGCTCGAATGACCGCCCGCCAGCACGGCCCCGGTGGGCGCCAGGGTGTCCAGGGCACCGCTAAGCAACTCTGAAAGGGTCTGTTCGACGATCCGCTCCCGGCCATAGGGCACCGTGGCTATCGCCAGGGCGGACTGTGCTTCGGCACCCATGGCAAAAATGTCGCCGAGGGCATGGTTGGCCGCAATGCGGCCAAAGGTGTATGGATCATCGATGAAGGCACGGAAGTAATCCACGCTCTGTACCATGACCCTGCCCGGTGGCACCTCGAAGGCTGCCGCATCATCGGGTGAATCCAGGCCGATGAGCACATCATCACGGCGCTGCGCCGGCAGGCGGTTGATGACCCTGCTGAGCACCGTGCTGCCCACCTTGGCGCCGCAGCCCCCACAGCGCATGGCCAGGGTGGAAAGCTCCCGGATGGCTTCCGCATCGGCGATGCCACCCAGGTCCGGCCTGGCCTCCTGGCCCATCTCCGGCAGCTCGTTGAAACGCTGCATGAAGCGACGATCGATCCAGTCCTTCCAGGTCCAGAGCAGTCTGCCTTCCCAGGACCAGTTGCCGCGCGAGGCCACGGCATAGGTATCGCCGGTGCTGATCAGGCCGAGGAAGCGCTTCTGCGGCCGGTAGGGCTTCAGCGGGCGACCCGCCACCGCGCGGCGCAGGTTTTCGGTCAGGACGGGGCCCTGGCGAACGGCGAACACCCCCGATTTTGGCCGCGGTTCAGGCATGGAGGCGATGTCACCGGCGGCAAACACCTGCGGGTGGGAAATCGAGCGCAGTTCACGGTCGACGGCGATGAATCCCTCCTTGTCCACCGCGAGTCCCGACTTCCGCGGCCATTCCGGCGCGGCGGCATAGGTGACCCAGAGCACGGCATCGGCGGGGTGGAAGTCGCCACTTTCGACTTGCACGCCGTTTGGCTCCACGCCGACCACTTTACTGTTCAGATGCACAGCGATGCCGCGCTCACCCAACACACGCATGAAACGGCGGCGTACCCCGGCATTATGGGTGGGGAGAATTTCCGGCCCGTCCGTGAGCAGCTCATAGTGCAGGCGGAATAACTGATCACCCTGTTCGTGCAACAGGCCTTGCAGGTGATGCTGGGTGGAGAGAGCCAGTTCCACGCCGCCGGCACCGCCACCCACGACAAGGATGCGGAAGTCACCCTGGCTGTTCAGCACCCGCGCCTGCAATGTCTGCCAGTCACGCAGCCACCGGTCGATGGGTTTGACCGGCAAGGCGTGTTCCAGCGCACCTGGCGCGTCGATGGTACGTGGCCGCGAACCGGTATTGATGGAAAGCAGGTCATAGTGCACGGGAGGACGGCCCGGCACGTGGACCAGCTGCTCACCCAGGTCAATGCCTTCGACCTCGCCATGGTAGAGGCGTGCACCGGCGAAACGGGCCAAGGGGCCCAGGTCGATATGTACTTCATCGTAGTCGTAGTGGCCGGCGACGTAACCCGGCAACATGCCGGAGTAGGGCGTATGGATGTCGCGGGTGATCAGGGTCAGGCGCACGCCGGGCATGGGCTTCATGCCGAACATGCGCAGCACCGAAACATGCGTATGACCGCCGCCGACCAGAACGATATCTTTCAGGACCAGTGTACTAGCCTTCATCCGCGTTCCCGGTTTGCAGCATATGGAGACTGAAAAGGCGATCGGCATCCACCCAGACGGTGTCGGTGGCGAAGCCGGCCCGTGACGCCAGGTCGCGAAATTCCGCCACACTGTACTTGTAGGAGTTCTCGGTGTGGATGCTTTCCCCCCCTGCAAAGCGGAAGGTCTGCCCCTGCAGGCTCACCTGCTGGGCCACGCGAGAGACCAGGTGCATCTCGATACGGCCTTGTGCTTCGTTGTACAGGGCCTTGTGTCGCCACTGCGCGAGATCGAAATCGGCGCCCAGTTCGCGGTTGATCCGCGCGAGCAAATTCAGGTTGAAGGCCGCGGTGACACACTGGGCATCGTCGTAGGCCGCCTCCAGCACCGCCTTGTCCTTTTTCAGATCGACACCGATCAGCAACTGTCCGCCCGGACCGA
>CAZMMH010000337.1:0-3245 GCA_964567315.1 uncultured Gammaproteobacteria bacterium | reverse complement strand
CGCCAACCGGCCCGAGGCGATCGCCGGCGAAAGCCTGCTGGCGGCGGCGGATCTGCCCCTGGAGTTCGCCATGAACGCCCTGCGTCTCACCGCCGGAGTGCCGGCGGAGCTGTTCCAGGCCCGCACCGGGCTCGCCCCCGAGGCGGCCGCAGCGGCCCTGCACGAGGGCCGCCGCCTGGGCCTGCTGACGACCGAGGAGGAACGCTGGCGCCCGACCCTCCTGGGTCGACTCCACCTGAACACCCTGCTCGGCCTCTTTCTGCCCGACTCCTGAGCGCAATACACGGACTTTATTCACACCCCCGCCAGGCCCATCCCGACGATGGCCGCCGCCGCGCCTCCGTTGCCGCCCGGCAAGATAAGAAATTGATAATGGACAAAAATTCTAACGGACCGCGACGCCACCAGCGGCGTCTGGGCGGGCACCGGCACGAATTTCGCGCTATCCGCCGCAGACCATCCACAGAGTTATCCACAGGGCGTTTGTCTTTGTGGCTCAATGGGATAGGCCCCGCTGCCGGACCGCCCGCCGCGAGGGTGGCTGCAACCGGAACTCCGGGAAACCCCCCCCTGGCGGGGCACCGGCAGTGTGTTACTTTCTAACTGAACGTCGACGGAAACCGGGCGACGCCCGCGGAGGCGACCATGAGCAGATCGACCGCGAGCCACATCGATTTCGACGAATGGTCACAGCTGGCGGCAGCCGACCCGCCCGCCTTCGAGGCGCGCCGCGCCGAGCTGCTGGAGGCCTGGATCCGCCGCTCGGCGGACCACCGGCAGCCGCGTCTGCGCCGGCTGCAATGGCGCATCGACCAGGTCCGGCGCCTCTCCAAGAGCCCTCTTGGCGCCTGCATCAAGATCAACGACCTGATGCTGGAGGCGCTGCTGGGCGAAGGCGGCCTGCTGGAGCAGATGGACACCCTGCGGGGCCCGCGGCCGCTGCCCCGCAGCGCCCGGGTGATCCCCATACACCCCAGGGCGCCACGCTGAACGGCCCTTGCCGGCGCCGGCGGCTTCGCGTATGATTCCGCCTCTTGCCGCCAGGGAAGGTTTCCCGAACGGCCCAGGATTCAGACAGAGGTTAAGAACCATGAAGCCGGATATTCACCCCGCTTACGCCGAAGTGACGGTGACCTGCAGCTGCGGCAACAGCTTTGCCACCCGCTCGACTGCAGGCAAGGATCTGAGCATCGAAGTGTGCTCGCAGTGCCACCCGTTCTACACCGGCAAGCAGAAGATCCTCGACACCGCCGGCCGCGTGGACAAGTTCCGCCGCAAGTACTCGCGCTAAGCGCGGCCCGCCGGATCGACGACGCGAAAGGGCGCCCCCGGGCGCCCTTTTTGCGTTGCACGTCCCGGAACGCGGGCGCCTGCGCTATCCTGAACCCACCTTCGGCGCGACGACCAAGGGGCCACGGCGACATGCGATCCCCTCTCCCCCTCTTTCTGCTGATTATGGGCCTGGCCCTGCAGTCCGGCTGCGCCACCAACCCGGCCACCGGCCAGCAGGATCTGGTGCTGATGAGTGAGGGCCAGGAGCTCGCGGCCGGCCGCCAGATGAACGCCCAGGTGCTGAAGCAGTACCGGCGCTACGACAACCCGGCACTGCAGGCCTACGTCCAGCGGATCGGCGAGCGCCTCGCTGCCCACGGCGACCGCCCCAACCTGGTCTACCGCTTCACCGTGCTCGACAGCCCGGAGGTCAACGCCTTCGCCCTCCCCGGCGGCTACATCTACGTGGAACGGGGCCTGCTCGCCTACCTCAACTCGGAGTCCGAGCTGGCCGCGGTGCTGGCCCACGAAATCGGCCACGTCACCGCCCGCCACGCGGTGCGCCAGCAGACCACCGCCACCGCCACCGGCCTGGTGGGCGCCATCCTGGCGGCCCGCAGCGGGGTACAGGGGGCCCAGGACCTGGCCAACGTGGTCGGCACCGCCGTCGTCCGCGGCTACGGCCGCGAATACGAACTGCAGGCCGACCATCTGGGCGCGGAATACCTGGCCCGCAGCGGCTACGACCCCCACGCCATGCTGCGGGTCCTGCGTCTGCTCAAGCACCAGGAGGAGTACGAGGTGAAGCTGGCCCGCGAGGAGCACCGCCAGCCCCACGTCTACCACGGCCTGTTCGCCAGCCACCCCGACAACGATCAGCGCCTGAAGGCGGTGCTGAAGACGGCGCAGCAGTATGGCAGCGGCCCCTACCGGGACGATCGCGACGGCTACCTGCACGAAATCGACGGCCTCACCTTCGGCCCCGGCGCCGCGGAGGGTACGGTGCGCAACGGCCGTTTCTACCATACCGGGTTGGGCATCAGCGTCCAGTTCCCCCGCGACTGGCGGGTCGACAACCGCAGCGACCGCGTGGTGGCGAGCGCGCCCGACGGCAACGGCTGGATCCAGATGACGGCCCAGGACCTCAACCTGCGCCTGACGCCCCGGCAGTTCCTGGTCCGTCGGCTTGGCCTCACCTCGCTCGCCCACGGCGAGGAGGTGAACAGCCATGGCCTGGCCGGGTACACGGCCATCACCGCCGCCAACACCCCGTTCGGCCGCCGCCCGGCCCGGGTCACGGTGCTCTATTTCGGCAACCGCGCCTACCTCTTCGCCTCCGCCTGCCGCGACGCGCGGCAACCCTTTCTCTACGACCGCCAGGCAATCGACACCGCCCGCAGTTTCCGCCCGCTGCGCCCGGACGAAAAGCACTTGGCCGAAGCCGAACACATCCATGTGATCACCGCGCACGGCCCGCGGGCGATCGAGCGTCTGGCCCGCAACGCCCCCTTCAGCCAAGACGCCGCCACCCGCCTGCGCCTGCTCAACGGCCTCTATCCCGACGGCGAGCCCGCGGCGGGCCAACTGCTCAAGGAGGTGCGCTGAAGCGGAGCCAGATCGGCTACAATCGGCACCCTTCGCCCGCAACCGGGAACCGACCGTGTCCAGTACAGAGCTCAAACAAGCCGCCCTCGACTATCACGCCGAACCCAAGCCCGGCAAGATCGCCATCGAGGTGACCAAGCCGTGCACCACCCAGCGCGAACTGGCCCTGGCCTATACCCCGGGTGTGGCGGAGCCCGTGCGGGCCATCGCCGCCGACCCCGAGGCGGCCTACCGCTACACCGCCAAGGGCAACCTGGTGGCGGTGGTCACCGACGGCACCGCGGTACTCGGCCTGGGCAACGTGGGCGCGCTGGCGGGCAAGCCGGTGATGGAGGGCAAGGGTGTCCTCTTCAAACGCTTCGCCGACA
>CAZMMH010000336.1:0-3257 GCA_964567315.1 uncultured Gammaproteobacteria bacterium | reverse complement strand
GCCAGCTGGCTGCTGTCGATGCCGCCGTTGGGGAATTTGACCCGGCTGGCCTGGATACCCAGCAGGCCGACCGGGGTGTCGAGCATCAGCCCCGCGTGAGGCCGCAGCATCAGCCCGCCGCCCTGAGGGGCTGCGCCGCCGCCACCTCCGCCGACGAACAGGCCGGCGTCGATGGCGAGGTGCTCGCTCAAGTGGTGGCGCAGCCCGGCGGTCAGGCCGCCGGTGAAAAAGCCGCCGCGCTTCCCGCTTACCGCGCTGTAGACACTCATGCCGCCGTAGAGCCAGTCGCCGAGGGCCAACAGATAGCTGGTGCCGGCCAGGCCCATGTGTTCGCCGTCGGGCAGGCGCAGTTCCTCCAGGGTTACTCGGGCCACAGCCTGGTGCTCGGCCACGGCCGCCATGGTGGCGGGGGCGGCCAGGCAGAGAGCGCAGGCGGCGCTACGGACGAAAATGGTCACTGTTGTGAAGGCTCCTTTCACGGGGCTCCTGCCGGCGATGTTGCGGGTGACCGCCGTTTCATGCCTTTATCGCGGTACCAAGCCGCGGTTAGTATAAGCGCGCCTGTAGCTGGAATGTCGGGGATGGCCGCCAGCACCGTGGAAGGGGCGGGTCGGCAGCTCCCAGCATGGACAAAATAACGCTTGCGTGCGCCGCGTGGGGAATATCCCTTCCCCGCTGGCCGTAACCGAAGGGAACAGAATGCGCATCGTCCGTCGCCTCGCCGTAACCCTCCTGGCACTCCTGGCGCTGACCGCCTTCCCGAACCCCCTGTTCGCCGCCGACAGCTCCCTCCTCAATCAGCTGCCGGCGGACCAGCGGGCCGCGCTCATGCAGGCGCTGCGTCAGCGTGGTGAGAGCGCCCGGCCAAGTACGGCTACCACACCCGGCACCGCTGCCACGCCGGTCGTCGTTCCCGATCTCGGCAATGCCGCGACCAGCGGCGAAAAGGCGGGTCTGCCGCCGCACATCAAGCCCTTCGACACCCTGATCGTCACCATCGCCGAGCCCGACACGGTTGCCGACAGCTGGCGTGCCGCCGCGGTGCCGCCCGCCGCAGCGAGTGGCACGGGCAAGTCGGACAACACCGTCTCGCCCCTGACGCTGGATGCGCTGCGCACCGGGTATTACCTGCCGCCCGCCACCGCTGAAGATCAAACGCAGGGCAAGTCGCCGGGCGCCGTCGGCTCCTCCCGGCCCCAGACCTCCTCGCCACCCACGCGTTCCTCTGAGCGCAACCCTCGGCGGACCCAGGGAGACGATGCCCAACGCTTCACGCTCGACCGCAGCCGGACGGACCTCTGGCACAAGCGCATGGTCGGCACCCGTGTCCTGGCCGTCGACCGTGACGGCGTGTTGTCCCTGCCGGGGGTAGGCCGGATCCTGCTCGACGGCCTGACCGCCGCCGACGCCGCCAAGCGTATCGCCTCCGAGCCTGCGCTCGACGGCCTGGCGGTGGAGGTCACCCTGCTAACCCTCAAGCCTCAGGGCGAACAGGCCCTGAAGCCGTTCGGCTACGACCTGTTCAAGGGTGTGCCGACCACTTTTGCCCCGGCCAACGAGGTCCCGGTGCCCACCGACTACGTGGTGGGACCTGGGGACACCGTTGTGGTGCAACTCTACGGCAACAAAAACGACGAATACGATCTGCCGGTGGACCGCGACGGCCGTATCAGTTTCCCGGAGCTCGGCCCGATCCAGGTCGCCGGGCTCTCCTTCCGGGAGCTGCGGCGCAGCCTCGACGCGCGGATCGCGCGGCAGATGATCGGCGTCCACGCCAGCGTCACCCTCGGTCCCCTGCGCTCCATGCAGGTGTTCGTGGCCGGCGAGGCGAACTATCCCGGTGCCTACACCGTCAGCGCCCTGGCCAGCATCACCAACGTGCTCTCGGTCAGCGGCGGGGTGAAGCCGATCGGCTCCCTGCGCAACATTGAGGTCAAGCGCCGGGGCAAGGTGGTGACCCGCTTCGATCTCTACGACCTCCTGCTTCACGGCGACAACTCGCAGGATATTCGCCTGCAGCCCGGCGACGTGGTGTTTGTGCCCCCGGTGGGTGAGACAGTTAGCGTCGCGGGCCAGGTGCGCCGGCCTGCCATCTACGAGCTGAAGGGTGAGCACGATGCTGCCGCGGTTGTCGCCCTGGCCGGTGGCTTGTCGCCGGACGCCGACCCGCGTGGTGCCACGATCGAGCGTATCGACCGCGAATACAGCAAGTCGGTGCTCGACCTCGACCTGGCCGATCCCCGTAGCGCCGCGACGCCGGTGCGCAGCGGTGACCTGATCCGCGTGCCCACGGTGCTCGACACCCTCGACAACGTCATCACCCTCAAGGGCAATGTGCAGCGTCCGGGGCCCCAGCAGTGGCGGCCCGGAATGCGGCTGACGGACCTCGTGCCGTCGCCCGACATGCTGCTGCCGAAGACCGACCTGCACTACGTGCTGATCCGGCGCGAACGGGCCGACGGCCAGCACATCATGGTCCTCTCGGCCGATCTGGGTGCCGCACTGGGTGATCCCAAGTCCGCCGCGAACGTTCCTCTCGAGGCGCGAGACACCCTTTACTTCTTCAGCCTCGACGGTGACCGCAGCCAGCTTATCAAGCCGCTGCTGCAGCACCTGCGGGCACAGTCCAGTGCCGACGACCCCGACCCCGTGGTCAGTGTCCGCGGGCAGGTCCACGCACCCGGCAAATACCCCCTTGAGGCCGGCATGCACCTGCGTGACCTGATCCGCGCCGGTGGCCAACTGGCCGAGTCGGCCTACACCCTCAGCGCCGAGCTGACCCGCTATCAGGTGGTCGACGGCGAATACCGCGACATCAAGCATATTCAGGTCAACCTCGCGGCCGCCCTGCGCGGCGATCCCAAGGCCAATATTGCCCTGGAGCCTCACGACTATCTGAGTGTCAGGGACGTGCCGCAGTGGACCAAGACGCAGAACGTGGAGGTCCGCGGCGAGGTGCGCTTCCCGGGCGTCTACCCGATCCAGCCAGGCGAGACCCTCAGCGACCTCATCAAGCGGGCCGGTGGCTTGGCCAAGGGTGCCTACCCTGAGGGCGCGGTGTTTCTGCGGCGTTCCCTCGCCGCCAGAGAACAGAAACGGATCGACGAACTGGCCACGCGCCTGGAGTCGGACCTGGCCACGGCTCAGCTTGAGGTCTCCCAGGAGACCAGCCAGAACAAGATGCAGTCGTATCAGATTGGCCAGTCGCTGGTGGACCAGTTACGCCACACGGAGGCGGCGGGGAGGCTGGTGATCGA
>CAZMMH010000335.1:0-3263 GCA_964567315.1 uncultured Gammaproteobacteria bacterium | reverse complement strand
CACCGCCCAGCTCGGCACCATGAAGGTGACCGAGGAGATCGACGCCCTGCGCACCCTCGGGGTGCCGCCGCTGGAACTGCTGGTGCTGCCCAAGATACTCGCCCTGGTCATCGCCCTGCCCCTGCTCACGGTCTTCTCCGACGTGCTCGGCGTGATGGGCGGCATGCTGATGGCGAAGAGTCAGCTGGGGGTCTCGCCGACCGACTTCATCGAACGCCTGAGCCACGCCATCAGCCTCTCCTCGTTCTACGTCGGCCTCGGCAAGGCGCCCGTGTTCGCCGCGATCATCGCCCTGGTGGGCTGTTTCCAGGGCTTCCAGGTGAGCGGCAGCGCCGACAGTGTCGGCCGCCAGACCACAGTCTCGGTGGTGCAGGCGATCTTCCTGGTGATAGTGGTCGACGCCCTGTTCTCGGTGCTGTTCAGCTGGCTGGGGATCTGAGCATGGCCCTTGAGGCGGTGGTCGAGGTGACCGGGCTGCACACCCGCTTCGGCGACAACATCGTGCACCGCGGCGTCTCCCTCGCGGTGCAGCGCGGCGAGGTCTTCGCCGTGGCCGGCTCCTCCGGCTGCGGCAAGTCGACCCTGCTGCGCGAGATCCTCATGCTCAAGCCCCCCGAGGCCGGCTCGATCAAGGTCTTCGGCCGCGAGGTGGTGGGGCTGGAGGATCGCCGCGCGCGCGACCTGCGCGGCCGCTTTGGGGTGATGTTCGAGCGCGGCGCGCTGTTCTCGGCGCTCACCGTGCGCGACAACGTGGGCATGCCGCTGGCCGAACACACCGACCTGGGCAAGCGCCTGATCGACGAGGTGGCGGAACTCAAGCTGGGCCTGGTCGGGCTGCCGCCGGGTACCGGCGACCTCTACCCCAGCGAACTCTCCGGCGGCATGCGCAAGCGCGCGGCCATGGCCCGCGCCTTGGCGCTGGATCCGGAGCTGCTGTTCCTCGACGAACCCACCGCCGGCCTCGATCCGCACAGCGCCGCCGGCATCGACGAACTGGTCGTGCGCCTGCAGGCCCTGCTAGGCTTAACGATGATGGTGATCACCCACGATGTGGATTCCCTCTGGCGGGTCGCCGACCGGGTCGCGGTGCTCGGTGAGGGACGGGTCCTGGGGATCGGCAGCATGCACGAGCTGGCGCAGGCGGAACACCCGTTCATCCGGGAATACTTCTACGGTCCGCGCGGCCGTCCGCCGAAGGAGTGAGATGGAAACCCGCTTCAGCTACGCCCTGGTCGGAATGTTCGTGCTCGCGCTCGGCGCGGCGGCGGTGGCCCTGGTGCTGTGGCTCTCCACCGGCCGTTACGAACAGAAACAGTACGACACCTACCTGGTCAACATGACCGACTCGGTCTCCGGCCTCAACGTCAATGCCCCGGTGAAGTACCGCGGTGTCGACATCGGCCGGGTCCGCGCCATCGGCCTGGCGCCGGACAACCCGGAGGTGGTGCGGCTGCTGCTGGACATTCAGCACGGCACGCCGATCCGCGCCGACACCGTGGCGGTCCTCACCGCCCAGGGGCTCACCGGCATCGCCTTCATCAACCTCACCGGCGGCAGCCGCGCGGCCCCCCTGCTGCACCCGCATCCGGGGGAAAAGTATCCGCTGATCAAGGCCGGCCCCTCCCTGCTCAGCCGCCTCGACGAGGGGGTCTCCGGACTGCTCCTGCAAATGGACAGGCTGACCCGGGACGCGCGCGACCTGATCAACCCCGACAACCGCAAGGCCCTCAGCGCCACCCTGGCCAACATCGAGAAGCTGACCAACGAGCTGAGCCGCAACGACGCCCTGCAGCAGACCCTGAACAACACCAGCCGGGCCATGCAGGAGGTGGGCAAGGCCGCCGCCGACCTGCCCCAGCTGATGGCCGAGCTGCGCGCGGCGGCCAAGGAGATCCACGCCGCGGCCCAGGCGGTGCGCAGGACCGCGGAACAGACCGGGCAAGTGGTCTCCCAGGGGGTGGGCGGAGAGATGCTGCCGCAGACGGCGGCACTGGTGCATGAGCTCCGCCGCCTGACGACCAGCGCACGGCGCCTGATCGAGAGGCTCGACGAACAACCCAACATGCTGCTTTACGGCCCGCTGGACCAGAAGCCGGGCCCGGGGGAAAAGCCATGAGATACCGCTTGCCACGCCTCGCGGCGGGCCTGCTGCTGACCCTGGCGCTGGGGGCCTGCAGCGCCCTGCCGGCACCCAAGGCCAGCCCGCTCGACAGCTACACGCTCAACCCCGCAGCGGAAATCGCCACGCAGAAACCGAGCGGACTCACCCTGCTGCTCAGCCGGCCCGACGCCGGCCCCGGCTTCGATACGCCGCGCATGGCCTACCGCGAACAGATCCACGAACTGGCCTACTTCGCCCGCCATCGCTGGGTCGCCTCGCCGGCGCGCATGCTGGCGCCGCTGCTGACCGCGGTGCTGGAGCAGAGCGGCCGCTTCAAGGCGGTGGTCGAGGCCCCCACCGCCGCCAGCGCCCAGCTGCGCCTGGACTGCACCTTGAGCGCGCTGTACCAGGACTTCACCCGCAAGCCGAGCCGGGAGGTGGTTGAGCTTCGCCTGCAGCTGATCGACCTGCGCGACGGCCGGGTGCTCGCCAGCCGCAACTTCTCCGCGACGGTGACCGCCGATGCCGACACCCCCTACGGCGGCGTGAAGGCCGCCAACCAGGCCCTCACCGGGCTGCTGCCGAAGATCGCCGCCTTCGTCGCGGAATACACGCCGGCGCAGTGAGGCCCAGCCGATGAGCCCAGCCGAGGCAGCCCGCGAGAAAGAATGCCCGCCATTGGGCCATATCGCCGAGGTCCACGGCCCGGTGGTGGTGGTGGCCTGCGAACGTCTGCCGCCCCTGCGCCAGGCGCTGATGGCCAAGGTCGACGGCGAGCGCTATCTGTTCGAGGTGCACCAGCACATCGACGAACACCACCTGCGTGCCATCACCCTGCACCGCAGCGCCGGCCTGCGCCGCGGCACCCCGGTGTTCGACACCGGCAACCCGCTGCACGTCCCGGTCGGTCCCGAGTGCCTGGGCCGCCTGATCAACGTCTTCGGCGCACCGCTGGACGAGGGGCCGCCGCTGCCCCACAGCGAATTCCGCAACATCCATGGCACCCCGCTGCCGTTGTCGGAGTCGGTGGCGGCGCGCGGGGTGCTGCAGACCGGAATCAAGGTGATCGACCTGCTCTGCCCCTTCGTTCGCGGCGGCAAGACCGGTCTGTTCGGCGGCGCCGGGGTGGGCAAGACGGTGCTGATCATGGAGTTCATGCACG
>CAZMMH010000334.1:0-3294 GCA_964567315.1 uncultured Gammaproteobacteria bacterium | reverse complement strand
CCAGGGTGGCGGCGATCTTGCCGCCGACGTGGCCCGACTTGCCCATGCCGACCACTACGATGCGTCCCTCGCAGGCGAGCATGTGGCGGCAGGCGGCGGCGAAATTGGCGTCGATGCGTGGCGCCAGGGCGGCCACCGCCGCGGCCTCGGTCTCGATCACGGCGAGGCCCAACTGCTGGAACTTGAGATCGTTCATTCGACGGCCGGATCAGGCCCAGGCGCGGCCGGGCCCGGCTGCCAGCCGGTCGCCGGCGCAGCCGCCGCAGTTGAGGTTGCGGAGCATGCTGGTTTCCTGCATCTCAATCTCCTCGCCGGGGCTCAGGCCCCGGTGCTCTTGCTGGTGTAGTAAAGGAGAACCTGGTAGGCGAAGAAGGCCAGAACCAGGATCGTCCCCTCGATCCGGTTGATGCGGCCGGGTCCCCGGAAGCCATAGGCCATGGCGAACAGGGCGACCGTGAGTCCTATCATCACCGGGAAGTCGCGCGACAACACCGCGGGATCGAAGGGGCCCGGACGGATCACGGCCGGCAGACCGAGGACCGCCAGCAGATTGAACATATTTGAACCGATGACATTGCCGATGGCAATGTCGTGCTCCTTGCGCAGGCTGCTGATCACCGAGGCGGCCAGCTCCGGCAGGCTGGTGCCGATGGCGACCACGGTGAGGCCGATGACCAGGTCGCTGACGCCGAGGGCGTGGGCCACGTTGACCGCACCCCAGACCAGCAGGCGGGAGCTGCCGAGGAGTACGCCCAGGCCGAGCAGCAGCCAGAAGGTGGCGCGGCCCATGGACATGGTCGCGGGAATCTCTCCCGCATACTCGTCACCCATGGGGTCGCTGCGGCGCGAGCGCAGGCCCAGGCTCACAATCCAGTAGAGCATCACCATCAAGCCGCCCAGCAGCAGCACCCCATCGAGCCGGCTGAGGACGCCGTCGCTGGCCAGGAGCAGGGCGAACAGCATGATCGCCATCAGTACCGGGAACTCGCGGCGCAGGGTGTCCGAGTGGACATTCAGCGGGGTGATGATGGCGGTGACGCCGAGGATCAGGGCGATGTTGGTGATGTTGGAACCGATGGCGTTGCCGATCGCCAGGCCGGGGTTGCCCAGGTAGGAGGCGACCGCGGAGACCAGCATCTCCGGCGCCGAGGTGCCGAAGCCGACGATGGTTAGACCGATGATCAGGGGTGAAATCCCCAGGTTGCGCGCCATGGCCGAGGCGCCGGTGACGAAGCGGTCGGCGCCCCAGACCAGCAGGGCGAAGCCGGCGATGATCGCGGCGAAGTTGCTCAGCACGGGCAATTCCCATCAGGACACGGGGGCGTTATTGTAACCGCAATCCACCGCTCACCGCTGCTCTTCGTGTCCCTGCCGAACGCCAATCCGCTGCTCCGTCCCTCCACCCACGGCACCGAACTGTACCTCGCCGTGCGCGGCTGGCAGGCCCCGGTGCTGGCCGCGGGCTTCTATCCCGAGGATCTGCCGCCGGAGTGGCGGCCCGACTATTACGCCACCCAGCTGCGTGCCGTGGTGCTGCCCGAGGCGGAGTGGCGTGCCCAGGACCCGGAGGAGTGGGCCGAGGCCCTGCCCCGGCTGCTGTGGGCGCTGGAACTGTGTCCGGACGCCGAGGGCCTGGCGGCACTGCGGCGCTGGCGCGCGGCGGGGCTCGAACCCCATGCGATTCATCTGCTGCCGGCGGCGGCCGTGGCCGCCGACCTGGCGCCCCTCGACGGCCTCCCGCTGTATGGCGAGGTCCCACCGCCGGGGCTTGCCGTGGCGGCGCCGTGGCATCCGGGACGGAGCACGTCTGGCGCCTTCGGCACCCTGCGCTGTGCTGGTGCGTTGCCCGATCTGCGTCGCCTGCGCGCTTGGCTGGAGGAGTTTCTCGGCACCAGCGGCGGGGTCGAGGCGGCACTGCTGCTGCTCGAAGGCGACGCTCTGCAGTTGTCCTGGTTGGAGCAGGCGCGGATCCTTGCCGAGCACCTCGGCTGAGCGCTCGCCGGAGTTGACTGGGCTTGCGAAACTGTTGAAACTCCGCCACTCGGGCCGGTAGTCGCAGCCGGCGTGGCGAAGGACAGCGGGGCACCGGTGGCTTGCCCGAGACCGCGATGACAGACAGCGAAAATTCCTACGAAACCCTGGTTACGGTCCGCGACCTCCACTTCAGGCGCGGCGACCGGGTGATATTCGATGGCGTCGATGTCGACATCAAACGCGGCAAGGTCACGGCGATCATGGGCCCCAGCGGCACCGGCAAGACCACCCTGCTGCGCCTGATCGGCGGGCAGCTGCGCCCCCTGCGCGGCAGCATCAAGTTCTACGACCAGGAGATTTCCAAGCTCCCCCTGCGCCGCCTGTACCAGCTGCGCAAGCGCATGGGCATGCTGTTCCAGAGCGGTGCCCTGCTGACCGACCTGAACGTGTTCGAGAACGTCGCCTTCCCGCTGCGCGAGCACACCGAGCTGTCGGAGGAGATGATCCGCGACCTGGTGCTGATGAAACTGCAGGCGGTGGGGCTGCGCGGCGCGCGCGACCTGATGCCGAGCGAGCTCTCCGGCGGCATGGCCCGCCGTGTGGCGCTGGCCCGGGCCATCGCCCTGGACCCGATGATGATCATGTACGATGAGCCGTTCACCGGCCAGGACCCGATCTCCATGGGGGTGCTGGTGCAGTTGATCCGTCTGCTCAACGACGCCCTCAACCTGACCAGCGTGATCGTCTCCCACGACGTCAAGGAGACGGCGGCCATCGCCGACTACGTCTACGTGCTCTCCGAGGGCAAGGTGGTCGAGCACGGCCCGACCTCCAGCGTTTCGCGTTCCGAGTCGCCGTGGGTGCAGCAGTTCATGAACGGGCTGCCCGACGGCCCGGTGCCGTTCCACTACCAGGCCCCGGATTATCTGGAAGACCTGATGTGCGCTGGCAAGGGGTGAGGAGAGGCCCGGCACGATGCGCTTGATTACCGCCCTTTTCGATATCCTGGCCTTTCTCGGCGAGGCCGGCCTCGGTTTCTTCCAGCGCCTCGGTCGCGGACACATGTTCCTGCTGCGGGCCCTTTCCGGCACCTGGCAGTGCATCCGCCGCCCCTATTTGGTGGTGGCGCAGGTCCATTCGGTGGGCGTCCTGTCGCTGATCATCATCGTGGTCTCGGGTACCTTCGTCGGCATGGTGCTGGCGCTGCAGGGTTTCAATACCCTGGTGGATTTCGGCGCCGAGGAGTCCCTGGGTACGGTGGTGGCGCTGTCCCTGGTACGCGAACTTGGGCCGGTGGTCACCGCGCTGCTGTTCGCCGGC
>CAZMMH010000333.1:0-3295 GCA_964567315.1 uncultured Gammaproteobacteria bacterium | reverse complement strand
GGCGACACCTCCACCAACGACGCCTGCATCCTGGCCGCCACCGGTGCCGCCGGTGCGCCGGCGATCGAGGTCGCCGAGGGGCCCGCCTGGGAGGCCCTGAAGGCCGCGGTGGCGGAGGTCTGCCTGGAGCTGGCCCAAGCCATCGTGCGTGACGGCGAGGGGGCCACCAAGTTCATCACCGTGGAGGTTGCCGGCGGCCGGGACGCCGGCGAGTGCCGCCAGGTGGCCTATACGATCGCCCACTCGCCCCTGGTGAAGACGGCCTTCTTCGCCTCCGACCCCAACTGGGGCCGGATCCTCGCGGCGGTCGGGCGCGCCGGTCTCGCCGATTTGGAGCTGGAGGCGATCGACATCCTCCTCGATGATGTCTGCATCGTGCGTAATGGCGGCCGTGCCGACGACTACAGTGAGGCCCGTGGTCAGGCGGTGATGGACCGGGCGGAAATCCGCGTGCGGGTCGAGCTGGGGCGCGGCGATGCCGCGGCGCGGGTCTGGACCACCGACCTTTCCCACGACTACGTGCGGATCAACGCCGAGTACCGTACCTGAGCCGTGAACGGCTCCCCCCTGCACGTGGCGGCGGCGGCGGTGTTCGATCCCGCCGGCCGGGTGCTGATCGCACGGCGCCCGCCCCAGGTGCATCAGGGTGACCTGTGGGAGTTTCCCGGCGGCAAGCTGGAGCCGGGTGAGGAGGTGCGCGAGGCCCTGGCGCGGGAGCTGTTCGAGGAGCTGGGTATCCGCCCAACCACGCTGCGGCCGCTGATCCGGGTGCGCCACCGCTACCCGGAGCGGGAGGTGCTGCTCGACGTTTGGAGGGTCGACGGCTTCGCCGGCGAGGCCCACGGCCGCGAGGGCCAGCCGCTGCGCTGGGTGAAGCCGGATGCGCTGGAAGGGTTCGAGTTTCCCGCGGCCAACCTGCCCATCGTCAGCGCGGTGCGCCTGCCCGACCGCTACCTCATCACCGGCGAACCGGCTTCCGAGCCGGCCGCCTTCCTCGCCCGGCTGGAGCGTGCGTTGGGCGCCGGCGTGCGTCTGGTGCAGCTGAGGGCCAAGGCGCTGCCCGCGGAGGCCTACGCGGTGCTGGCCCGGGAGGCGCTGGTCCGCTGCCGGGCCCACGGCGCCCACCTGCTGCTGAATGCCGAGCCGGCGCTGGCGCAGCGCCTGGGGGCGGACGGCGTGCATCTCGACTCCGTGCGTCTGGCGGCATGCCGCGAACGTCCACTCGGGCCCGAGTTCCGGGTGGCCGCCTCCTGTCACGATGCCGCCCAGCTCGCCCACGCCGCGGCGATCGGTGCCGACTTCGCCGTGCTCTCGCCGGTGCGTCCCACCGCCAGCCACCCGGACACCGTGGCTCTCGGTTGGGACGCCTTCCAGAGCCTGACCGACACCGCGGCGTTGCCGGTTTACGCCCTTGGCGGAGTGGGGCCGGACGACCTGGCGACCGCCTTCACCCACGGCGGCCAGGGGGTTGCGGCGATCCGCGCGCTGTGGGGCGGGTGAGCGCGGGGGGAATCGAGCCGTCTACGGCCGGCCGGCGTGTTCAGCCGTCATGGTTGCCGAGAGGGTCGTCGTCGGGCAGCCCGCTCGGCTCCTCGCCGGCGATCCGCCGCTCCTCGGAAAACCACTCGCCCAGGTCGATCAGCTTGCAGCGCTCGCTGCAGAAGGGGCGCCACTGCTCCTCGGGCCGCCAAGCCACGAGGCGGCCGCAGGTGGGACAGGGGACGTACGGAACCTCGGATTCGTCGACCATCGGTTCAAATGGTGCAGCAGGTGAGTTCGAAGGCCACGTCGTGGCTGACCGCCACCGGGCGCGATTCCAGCGCCGCCTGTTCCATGAAGCGGATGGTCACCCGATGCTTGCCGCCACTGATCTCGGGAAAGCAGCCGGCGTCCGCCGGCAGGATGATGCGCACCAGCTGGCAGGTCGCGGCACTCTCCGGTACCACCAGGTAAAAGCCGCCCTCGGCGGTGGCCTGCTTCGGTACCGTGCTGCCGCGGATCAGGTGCATGATCAGGCTGATCGATTGCTCGACGATGTCCAGGTGGTCGAACCAGGCGGCGAGGTCGGCATTGCGCTCGGCCGCCGGGCTCTGCAGCCAGTGATGGTAGGCCGGGATGTCGAAGTCGCAGGTGCCGCCGGGCAGGGTGCTGCGCTGGCGGATGCTGTTGAGGAAGTCGTTCTGGCGCAACTCCTGGCCGATCTGCCGGGTGCTGCCGTGGAGGGCGTCGAGCAGGGTCTCCAGGTCGTCGAGGATCTCCGTCAGGCGGCCCCGGTCGACCCCGGGTTTGCCCTCCAGTTCGCCCAGATAGGCGGTGTGGCGCTCGAGCTCCTTGAGGATTTCGGTCTTGAGGTCGGTCTTGCCGGCGACGATGTTGAGGATGTCGAGCAGTGCCGTCAATGCGGCACGGCTGTTCCACACCGCCTCGCCCTGGAGGTAGTGACGCGCCTGCTTGAACAGGAACTCGAGCCGCAGGAACGTACGAACCCGTTCGTTGAGCGGCTGTTCATAGATGACCTTGTTGTGCATGGCCCCATATCGGTGCGTCGGAAAAGTCTGTGTTCGCGATATTCTGGCCCAGCCCCCGGGTTCTGGCAAACGGCCCGGCTGGTGGTTGGCTTTTATCCTTCCTGGGCCAGATAGCGCCGGTGCAGGGTTTCGACCTTTGCCTCCAGGGCCTCGGGCGGCCCGTCGTTCACCAGCACGTCATCGGCTGCGGCGAGACGGCTGGCGGGATCGCACTGGGCGGCAAGGATCGCCCGTAGCGTCGCTTCGTCGAGCCCGTCGCGCTGCATGGTGCGGCGTATCCGGCTCTCCTCCGGCGCATCGACCACCAGCACCCGGTCGATCACCGGCCAGCCGCCGTTTTCGACCAGCAGCGGGATCACCAGCAGGCAGTAGGGGGTGTCGAGGGTCTGCAACCGGCGCATGGCCTCCTCCCGGATCAGCGGGTGCAACAGGGCCTCCAGCTGCCGGCGCGCGTCGTCGTCGCCGAACACGCGGCGGCGCATGGCGGCCCGGTCGAGACTGCCGTCCGCCGCCAGTATCCCGCCACCGAAAAGTTCGGCAATCCTGGCCAGCGCCGGTTGGCCTGGCGCCACCAGTTCCCGTGCAATCAGGTCGGTATCGATTACCGGCACGCCGCGCCGGGCGAACATGCCCGCGACCGTGCTCTTGCCGCTGCCGATGCCGCCCGTAAGACCGATGACGCGGGTCATCGCTTCAGTGCAGCGCCCAGGTGAGATAGGCCTGGCGCAGCGGTTCGCCCCACAGCAGGGTGATCCAGCCGGCGGCGG
>CAZMMH010000332.1:0-3299 GCA_964567315.1 uncultured Gammaproteobacteria bacterium | reverse complement strand
GCAAGACAACGAATAAGGTCGGGTACGTGCCATGATTCAGATGCAGACGATTCTTGATGTGGCTGACAACAGCGGCGCCCGCCGCGTGCAGTGCATCAAGGTGCTGGGCGGTTCCAAGCGCCGTTACGCCGGGATCGGCGACGTGATCAAGGTCTCGGTGAAGGAAGCGATTCCGCGGGGCAAGGTCAAGAAGGGTGACGTCTACAACGCCGTGGTGGTGCGTACCGCCAAGGGCGTGCGCCGTCCGGACGGCTCGCTGATCCGCTTCGATGGCAACGCCGCGGTGCTGCTGAACAACCAGCTGCAGCCGATCGGCACCCGTATCTTCGGGCCGGTGACCCGTGAACTGCGCAGCGAGCGGTTCATGAAGATCATCTCGCTCGCGCCCGAAGTGTTGTAAGAGGGGATAGGCAGATGCGCAGGATTCGTAAGGGTGACCAAGTCATCGTCATCGCCGGCAAGGACAAAGGGCGTCGCGGCACCGTGCTCGCCGTGCGCGACGACGGCCGCCTGGTGGTGGAAAACATCAACATGGTGAAGCGCCACACTCGCGGCAACCCGATGGCCGGGACTCAGGGCGGCATCCTCGAGAAGGAAGCGCCGATCCAGGTGTCGAACGTGATGCTGTTCAATCCGGTTACCAATAAGGGTGACCGCGTCGGCTTCCGCGTGCTCGACGACGGCCGCAAGGTGCGTTACTTCAAGTCGAACAACGAAGTCGTTGATCTTTGAGAACGGGTAGGATCATGGCCAGACTGCAGCAGTACTACAAAGAGACCGTCGTTTCGCAGCTCAAGGAGCGGCTCGGGCTCGCCAATGTTATGGAGGTCCCGCGGATCACCAAGATCACCCTGAACATGGGTGTGGGTGAGGCGATTGCCGACAAAAAGGTGATCGAGCACGCGGTGGGCGACATGGAAAAGATCGCCGGGCAGAAGGCGGTGGTGAACAAGGCGCGCAAATCGGTGGCCGGATTCAAGATCCGCGAGGGCTGGCCGATCGGCTGCAAGGTGACCCTGCGCCGCGAGCGTATGTACGAGTTTCTCGACCGCCTGATCAGCGTCGCCCTGCCGCGCACCCGCGATTTTCGCGGCCTCAGCGGCAAGTCTTTCGATGGGCGTGGCAACTACACCATGGGTGTGCGCGAGCAGATCATCTTCCCTGAGATCGACTACGACAAAATTGACGCGCTGCGTGGCATGGATATCGTGATTACCACCTCCGCGCGTACCGACGAAGAGGGGCGCGCTCTGCTCGAGGCGTTCAACTTCCCGTTCCGGAACTGAGGTAGAGATTCATGGCCAAGACCAGCATGCTGAACCGCGAAAACAAGCGCGCCAAGCTCGTCAAGAAGTATGCGGCGAAGCGGGCCGCGCTGAAGGCGACCATCAGCGACCCGAACAGCTCCTGGGAAGATCGCGAGGCGGCGGTCGCCAAGCTGGCCTCGCTGCCGCGTGACGGCAGCAAGGCACGCCAGCAGAACCGCTGCCGCGTGACCGGGCGCCCGCACGGCTACTATCGCAAGTTCGGTCTGTCCCGCAACAAGCTGCGTGAAGCGGCGATGCGCGGCGACATCCCCGGGCTGGTGAAGGCCAGCTGGTAAGGCAACAGAGTCAGAACAGAGGATTACCCAAGTGAGCATGACGGACCCTATCGCGGACCTGCTGACCCGGATCCGCAACGCCCAGACCGCTGGCAAGACCGAAGTGAGCATGCCCGCGTCCAAGGCGAAGCAGGCGATCGCCAACGTGCTGAAAGACGAAGGCTACGTCGGCGAGGTGCATGTCGAGGAGAATGGGGGCAAGCCGCAGATGACGGTGGCGCTCAAGTATTTCGAAGGTAAGCCCGTGATCGAGCAGATCCGCCGCGTAAGCCGGCCGGGTCGTCGCATCTACAAGGCCAAGGACGAACTGCCGAAAGTGCTCGGCGGCCTTGGCGTAGCGATCGTCTCGACCTCGCAGGGCGTCATGAGTGATCGCAAGGCACGCGCCATCGGCCAGGGTGGCGAAGTGCTCTGCATTGTGTCGTAAAGGATGGTGTAGCGATGTCGCGAGTAGCGAAAAGTCCGATCACCCTGCCCAAGGGCGTGGAAGTGACCATCAACGGCCAGCAGGTCTCGGCCAAGGGCCCCAAGGGGATCCTCGCGAGTGAGATTCACCGCGACGTCGAGGTCAAGCTTGCCGATGGCGTGATCAACGTGGCGCCGTGCCAGCCGTCCAAGAGTGCCTGGGCCCAGGCCGGCACCGCGCGCGCCCTCGTCGCCAACATGGTGCGCGGCGTCAGCGAAGGGTTCGAGCGCAAGCTGACCCTGATCGGCGTCGGCTATCGTGCGCAGGCCCAGGGCAACAAGGTGAACCTGAGTCTGGGTTTCTCCCATCCGGTTGAGTTCGAAGTGCCGGAAGGGGTTACGGTGGAGACTCCGAGTCAGACCGAGATCCTGGTGCGTGGCGTCGACAAGCAGCGCGTCGGCCAGGTGGCGGCGAACATTCGAGCTTGGCGTCCGCCGGAGCCCTATAAGGGCAAGGGTGTGCGCTACTCGGACGAGCACGTGGTCCGTAAAGAGACCAAGAAGAAGTAAGGGTTGCCGACGATGGACAAAAAAGAGACTCGTTTACGCCGTGCGCGCAAGTCGCGTGCGAAGATCCGCGGTCTGGCTGCGGCCCGGCTGTGCGTGCACCGCACGCCGCGCCACATCTACGCGCAGATCATCTCCGACGACGGTGCCCGGGTGCTGGCTTCCGCCTCCACCGTGCAGGCCGACGTCCGCGGCGACCTCAAGGGCACCGGCAACGTTGCAGCCGCGGCGCAGGTCGGCAAGTTTATCGCCGAGCGGGCCAAGGCGGCCGGTATCACCAAGGTGGCCTTCGATCGCTCGGGCTTCAAGTACCACGGTCGCGTCAAGGCTCTGGCCGACGCGGCGCGTGAAAACGGTCTGGAATTCTAAAGGGTTTCGATTATGGCAAGCATGAATCCGCAACCGGGTGGCGACGATCTCCAAGAGAAACTGATCGCCGTAAACCGCGTCGCCAAGGTGGTCAAGGGTGGCCGCCAGTTCGGCTTCACCGCACTGACGGTCGTCGGTGACGGCAACGGCCGGGTCGGCTTCGGCTACGGCAAGGCGCGCGAGGTGCCGGTGGCGATTCAGAAGGCCATGGAAAAGGCGCGCAAGAACATGAAGACCATTTCGCTCGCCGGGGGCACGCTGCAGTACCCGATCACCGCGACCCACGGTGCGGCCAAGGTCTTCATGCAGCCGGCCTCCGAAGGTACCGGTATCATCGCCGGCGGTGCCATGCGCG
>CAZMMH010000331.1:0-3311 GCA_964567315.1 uncultured Gammaproteobacteria bacterium | reverse complement strand
ATCAGAAAAACCCGGTCTTTGGCGAAAAGCGCCGGGAAGCAAACCAGCCGTTCGGGCGGGTCGAACAACCTTCACTGAAGCCACGGGGGCGCCTTTGTGGCCGCGTCCCTTTCGGAGCCACGGACCCACCATGCAATGCAGTTCCTTTGCGCCTTTGCGTCTCTGCGCGAGACAGGGTTTTCAAAGTCGGTCTTTACTCGTTGCCGAAGGGCAGCAGGAGGGCGTCGGGGCAGAGGGGCGGCTCTTCCTCGGCGTCCTCGGGGTGGCGGGCGGCATCGCGCAGGCGGGCCTCCACCAGGGCCGCGGCGAGCTGCTCCTCCTCCACGGTCTCCGGGTAGAGGCGGTGGTATTTGGCCACCGCACGGGCCCAGCGGCGTGCGGCGCGCTCGAGGCGGGCGCGGGTGGCCGGCGCCAGGTGCTGGAGCTGCAGCAGCACCGGGGCCTGCCAGTCGAGGAAAGCGCTGGCCAGGCTGCTGTCCTCCGGGTCGGCCCAGCGCTCACGCAGCAGCAGCTCGGGAAAGGCGTTGGCCGCCAGCCAGCGCCCCTCCAGCTCCGGCTCCAGGTCGAAGCCGTCGAGGCCGATGCCGCGGCCGTCCTCCTCGCGCCGGAACCACTGCGCCCGCGGCGTGGCGCCCGCGGTGCTGGCGACCCGCTCCGCCAGGCGCGCGGCGGCGGCGTCCTGGCCGGGCTGGAACTTGCCGCGGGCCACCTGTCCCGGGCGCCAGCGCGGCAGTGGCGGCAGCTCGCGCGCCTCCGGCCTGACCGCGCTGGCCAGCAGCACCAGCGGCCAGTCCTCGCCGTCCAGCAGCCACAGCTCGAAGCGGTCGCGCAGGGGAAAGGGCACGCCGTCGGCATGGCGCTTGACCGCCGCCAGCAGGTAGCTGCCGGCAGCGTCCAGGGCCGCGTAGTCCATGGTCAGGCGCGCCGGCGCGCGGCGCAGGCCGGCCGACGCCGACCAGCTGCCGAACTTCACGTCGGGCAGCTCCACCCGGCGCAGCTCGCCGTCCACCTCGGCGGTCTCGAAGCCGCCGTGGACGTAGAGCTCCCAGTTGATGCCATCGCGGGAAACCGCGTCGGCGTCGGCGGTCTCCACCACGTTGACGATGCCGTGGTAGGGATTGAGCATGCGCTGGCTGTAGCACTCGGTCATGGCGCCCCCGGATCAGCGTCCCCGCCTTCAAGCTAGTCCTTTGCAGCGCCCGCCGCAAAGGGCCGCGCAGCTCCGCCGCGCCTGACCTGGGTCAAACCCCCGTGCCTCACGCACGCCGCAGCTCTGCCATGCTTGCAACGGTTCGACGGGAACGGCACGCGCCCGGGAGGGGACATCCGCAATGGAGACCCGGATCATCGACTACCCGTTTCCGCAGGACGCGGCCCACGGCCACGCCTGGGGCGGGAAGTTCCTGCAGCTGCTGCGCGACGGCGACGAACTGCTGCTGTTCGCACCGAAAGCGAGCTTCCGCTACCACACCCGGCTGCTGGCCCATTACCTGGAGGAGACTGGGGTGAGCCACCGCTGGCGCAACGAACGGGAGCTGGAGTTCGCCGAGACTGTCCTGCAGGTACGGGGCGGCGGCCGCTTCTGGCTGGATGAGGAGGCGGGCACCCTGCTGCTGTGGGATCGCTCGGAGGCCTACGGCCGCTTCGAGGAGGCCGGCCGCGGCGAACGACTGGCGGCGGCCGGCCACCGCTGGAGCGGCTACCGGCTGCGGATCGCCTGAGCCCGCCGCGCCTCAATCGGGCTTGAACAGGTCCTCCAGACGCTTGCGCGCCTCGTCGGGCTCGGCCTCGGCGGGCGTTTCCGCCCCATCGCCGAACAGCGCGGCCAGCTCAGCCGCGGCGGCATCGCTGCGGCTGCGGTCGACCGGGGTGTAGGCGTCGGGGCGCGGCGTGAACCAGTCGCAGAAGTTGGCCAGTTCCTTTTCCCGCACCTCCTCGGCCCGCTCCTCGCGGCAGGCACCGGTAATGCGCGGGTCGTAGAAACGGCACATGCGGCAGACGTGCAGCTCCGCCGCGCAGGCGCGGCAGACGGCACGGCGGGAGAGCGGCAGCGGCTCCTTCTCTACCGCCGCGCCGCACTTCCAGCAGACCAGCGGCTCGCTCACCGGAACCCCCGACGCCCGTCGCCTCAGGCGCGGCCGACGTTGGCGTCGGTCGGTGCGTGGTAGTAGTCGCTCTCCTCGGCGAACTGCTTGGTCCAGCGCAGCAGTTCGGTCTCCCGCTCGTTGGAGGTGCTGTAGGGCATGCAGTCCTCGCAGCGGGGATCGCCGCAAGGCTGGCGGGAGTAGAGCCAGTAGTGCACGGCGCCGGAGAGCAGACCGTCGGCGATGTCCCAGATATCGGCCTCCGGGTGCTGTTCGGCCAGTCGGTTGGCGATGTCGACCACCTCGCGCGCGGCCTCGTCGAATAGGCTGATGTCCTGGCTCATGGGGTCACGTCTCCTGGCGTTGGTTACCCCGATTCTAACAGAGCCCGGGGCCGCGCCGGGCGGTGTACAATGCGGGGCTTTCCGGCCGCCACTCCCGCCATGACCGACGCCGCCACCACCGTCGTGACCGCCAGCCGCCTGAGCAAGCGCTTTGGCGAGCGCGTGGCCGTGGACGGGATCGATTTCGAGATCCCCCGCGGCCGCTGCTTCGGCTTTCTGGGCCCCAACGGGGCCGGCAAGACCACCACCCTGCGCATGACCCTGGGTGTGACGCCCATAAGCGGCGGCGCGCTGTCGGTGTTCGGCCTGCCGATGCCGACGGCGGCGCGCGAAATCCGCGCCCGGACCGGCGTGGTGCCCCAGGCGGACAACCTGGATCCGGACTTCAGCGTGGCCGAGAACCTGCGGGTCTACGCCTCCTACTTCGGCATCCGCAAGCGCGAGGCGGAGGCACGTATCGGGCGCCTGCTGGAGTTCGCAGCGTTGAGCGACCGCGGCGCGGCCAAGACCGACACCCTCTCCGGCGGCATGAAGCGGCGCCTGACCATCGCCCGCGCCCTGATCAACGAGCCGGAGCTGGTGATCCTCGACGAGCCCACCACTGGCCTCGACCCCCAGGCCCGCCACGTGATCTGGGACCGGCTCAACGCCCTGCGCGAACAGGGCACCACCCTGCTGCTCACCACCCACTACATGGAGGAGGCGGAGCGGCTCTGCGATGAGCTGGTGGTGATGGACCACGGCCGCATCCTCGACCAGGGCACGCCGAAGGCGCTGATCCAGCGCCACGTGGAGCCGGAGGTGATCGAGGTGCGCGGCGAGTCGATCGGCGGCTTCACCAACGTCACCGAGGGCTGCGGCTGCCGCCTGGAGCGGATGGGCA
>CAZMMH010000330.1:0-3314 GCA_964567315.1 uncultured Gammaproteobacteria bacterium | reverse complement strand
CAGGTGTCGTTGACCAGCTTGAACTGGTCGAGGTCGAGATAGAGGCAGGCGTGGTCCTTGTTCTCGGCGCGCGCGTTGTCGATCAGGGTCTGCAGGTCCTGCTCGAACTCGCGCCGGTTGGTCAGGCCGGTGAGGCTGTCGTGGGTGGCCTGCCAGTGCAGGTTGCGCGCGAGTTCGCGGGTCTGGCTGACATCGTGGAAGACCATTACCGCGCCGATCAGGCGGCCCTCGCGGTCGCGAATCGGCGCCGCCGAGTCCTCGATCGCCAGTTCGCGGTCGTCGCGCCCGATCAACACCATGCTGTGGGACAGGTCGACGATATGGCCCTTGCGCAGGCAGGTGCGGATCGGGTTCTCCACCGCCTCCAGGCTTTCCTCATGGATGATCCGGATCACCTCGTCGATGTGACGCCCGCGGGCCTCGCTGTCGCGCCAACCGGTGAGTTGTTCGGCCACCGGGTTGAGGAAGTTGATCAGGCCCTGCTCGTCGGTGGTGATAACGGCGTCGCCGATGGAGTGGAGGGTGACCAGGGCCCGTTCCTTCTCCTCGAACAGGGCATCCTCGACCTGCTTGCGTGCGGTGATGTCGGTATGGGTGCCGACCACCCGCACCGGGCAGCCGTCTGCATCGCGCACGCAGATGCCGCGGTCGAGGATCCAGACGTAGTGTCCGTCCTTGTGGCGCATGCGGTGGGTGTTTTCGTAGAGCTGCGTCTCGCCGTCGAGGTGGCGCTGGACGTCCGCTTCCGCGGCGGCCAGGTCAGCGGGATGCACGCGGCTTGACCACTCCTCGAGACGGTCGCCGATCTCCTCGTCGCCGTAGCCCAGCATGCTCTTCCAGCGCGGGGAGAAGTAGGCCCGTTGCGCCACCAGGTCCCAGTCCCAGAGACCGTCGTTGGAGCCGCGCATGGCCAGGTTGTAGCGTTCCTCGCGTGCGGCCAGGTGGGCCTGCGCGTCGCGCAGCTCCTGCTCGTTGTGCTCGAGGGCGTCGAGCATCAGGTTGAAGTCCTGGGCCAGACGGCCCAGTTCGTCGGGGCGCTCGAGGGTTGCCCGCTCGCGCCGGCCGCCGCGGCGCACCTGATCGGCGACGGCGACGATCCGCTGCAGACCGCGGGTCAGACCGCGGGCCATGAAGAAGGCGAACAGGGTGCCGACGAAGATCGCCAGCAGGGTATAGAGCACGCCGTCGCGGGTGATCAGGCTGAGTCCGTGCAGAATGCGCGACTGGTCGAGCCCCACCCGGGCCCAACCGATCAGGTGACTTCCCGCCATCACCGGTACTGCGATGTCAATCAGCTCGCCGTGGTCGACCAGGACCTGGGGTTTCGCCGGCGCGCCGATCAGACGCCGGCTGACGGTATCGGTAACGTAGGAGCCGATGCGCTTATGGTCGCTGTGGCCGAGGACCCGCCCCCGCGGGTTGAGGACCATGGCATAGAGCAGGCCCGGATAGCCGCTCTGGGACTGAATGATCTCTTCCAGACCGGCGACGTCGTTGGAGAGCAGCCACGAGGTGCTGTTGGCGGCGAGGGATTCGGCCAGGCTGAGGGTCTGTTCGACGCTCTGGGCGAGCAGAAACTCCTGCTGCCGCTGCACCAGGTCGTAGACGAAGATGGTCATCAGGACTGCGTGCACCAGGGCGATGCCGAGCATCAGCTGACGACGGATCGACCGGTTCCAGAAGCGTTTGATCCCCGTTGTAAGTCGCTGCAGCACCTTGGCTTCCGGATAGGCAGCCGCACCTTGCCGGGATCATGCGGAATCCCGGCGGCGTGGCAGAGCTTTGGGAAACGGTGCCCCGGGTGTCCGGTCCGGGGCACGCGCCGTGCTTACTTGGCGAGGGCGTAGACTGCCCGGCTCGGCGACACGATCTGACCCTGACGCTTCAGGTAGTTGAGGCGCTGGGCCAGGTTGCTGACGTCGGCACCCTGGGCCTCCAGGGCCGAGCGCAGGTCGGCGGAGCTGATCTTGCCGGCCTTGCCGATGGCGCTCAGGATCGCCTGACCGGCGTCGCCGCGGCGCGCCCGGCGACGGCCGGGACGGCGCCCGCCGAGCTTGGTGATTTCGCGATCGATGGCCGCCACGTCCTTGCGGTATTTGGCCGTCAGCGCCTTGCGCTTCTCGCGCAGCTCCTCCAGCCGTGCCTGAGCGGCCTCGCGTTCGAGGTCCAGTTCTTCCTGTTCGCGGCTGCGGGCCAGTTCATAGAGTTCATCGGAAGAGAGTTGATCGACAGACTTTGCTTTGGCCATATTTTCCTCGATATGTTGTGCGTGTGTTCGTGAAAAGATTAGCAAAGGAATTTTGTTTCGTGTTATGTAGGCGAAAAAATATACAAAGTCACAAAATAAAGCAAACGCCTTGTGGCAGTTTTACGTAGGTGGGATGGAATCGTGGTTCTATGTTGTGATTGCGGCCGGTATGCAGTGGGGCGGACGGCGAAATATCCGCGAAGGTGATCGAGTGGGCGACGCTCGCCTTCGCTTATCGATCGGCAGGGTGTGGCGTCGCGGCTGAGATTCAGCCGGCGGCGAATTTCTCTGCAAACTCTTTCTCGACAAAGCCAATCAACACACCGCCGGAGAATTCGACTATCGGGCGTTTGATCAAAGTCGGATGTTCCAGCATCAGCGCGCCGGCGCGTCGTTCGTCGATCTCTCCGCGCAGCTCCTCCGGCAGCCGGCGCCATGTGGTGCCGCGCCGGTTGAGCACCTTTTCCCAGCCTGCAGCGGCGATCCAGGCGTTCAGGCGCGTGGGTTCCAGGCCGTCATTACGCAGGTCATGGAAGTGATATTCGACACCGTGTTGGTCGAGCCAGCGGCGCGCCTTCTTTACCGTGTCGCAGTTCTTGATGCCGTAGAGAGTGATCATCAGAGAGTGATCATCGCGTGAGATAAGGAGAAGGGTGCCGCGGTGGCCCGCGGCGCCGTGGTAGGAAATGTCAGATATTGTCAGATATCGCGCAGCAATTCGTTAATTCCCACCTTGCTGCGGGTCTTTTCGTCAACCTTTTTGACGATCACGGCGCAATACAGACTGTAGCTGCCGTCCTTGGAGGGAAGATTGCCGGAGACCACCACCGAGCCGGCGGGTACGCGGCCATAATGCACCTCGCCGGTCTCGCGGTCGTAGATTTTGGTGGACTGGCCGATGTAGACACCCATGGAGATAACCGAGCCCTCTTCCACGATCACACCTTCGACCACTTCCGAGCGGGCGCCGATGAAACAGTTGTCTTCGATGATGGTCGGCGCCGCCTGCAGCGGCTCCAGCACGCCGCCGATCCCCACACCGCCGGAGAGGTGGACGTTCTTGCCG
>CAZMMH010000329.1:0-3337 GCA_964567315.1 uncultured Gammaproteobacteria bacterium | reverse complement strand
CGCGCCACAGGGCGCGGGCGCCGGCCATGTTGCGGCCATGGGTGGTGGTCCAGGAGCGGTATGCGGGCATGGTCTCGACCTTGCAGTTGTAGCGGGCGGATGGAGGCCTCGATTATACGGTGTTGACCCCCGCCGCGGGCAACGCTCCTTGCCCGCCCCCACGACCCTGTTATCCTGGGCAATCGCCCGGCAGGACCCGCATGCGCATGACAGAACGCACCGAAAAAGGCATTCCGCTCGGCCGCGCCATCGCCGCCGGCCTGCTCACCGCGGTCCTGACCCTGGTAGCGCTGGCCGGCTTCGACCGGGTGGTCCAGAAGCGCTACCAGGTTGAGCAGCACGCCCATGTCGTGCAAAAACTGAGCACGCTGCGTGCGCGCATCGAGGGCGGACTCAACTCCCGCCTCTACCTCACCGACGGTCTGGTCTCCCACGTCATCCAGGACCCCAACATCAGCGAAGCCCAATTCCGCCGGGTCGCCCGTGACATCATCAGCGGCAAGACCGGTATCCGCAGCATTCAGCTGGCGCGCAACAGCGTGGTCACCCACATCTACCCGCTGGCCGGCAACGAGGCTGCCGAAGGGCTGCATCTGCTGGAACTGCCGAACCAGCGTTCCGCGGTGCTGCGCGCCATCTCCAGCCATCGCACCGTGGTCGCCGGGCCGGTAGAACTGGTCCAGGGCGGTACCGCCCTGGTCAGCCGCACCCCGGTCTACCTCGACGGCGCCGACGGCAAGGTGGGCGCGGGCCCGTACTGGGGCCTGGTCACCCTGATCATCGACCCCCAGGTTCTGTTCCGCGAGTCGGGCCTGCTCGATCACAACAGCGGCCTGCACTTTGCCATCCGCGGCCGCGACGGCATGGGCGACCATGGCGCGGTGTTCTTCGGCGACGCGCGGCTGTTCAGCCAGGACCACGAAGAGATGCCGGTGAGCCTGCCCAACGGCAGCTGGATCCTGGCTGCCGAACCGGTGAATGGCTGGCGCACCCTGGCGCCGCACAGCTACTCCTGGCGCATCGGTGGGGCGGCCCTGGCCCTGCTCATCGGCCTGCTGACCGGCTATTACGTCTTCACCCCGGCGCGCCTGCGCCGTGCCGTGGCCGAAGGCACCCATCAGCTGAAGCAGGCCCAGGCGGTCCTGGAACAGACGGTGGAGGAACGCACCGCCGCCCTGCGCCAGGAGATTCTTGACCGCAAGACCTTCGAAGCCTCCCTGCGCGAAAGTGAGGAGCGCTTCCGCGCCCTGGCCAATGCCACCTTCGAGGGCATCATCATCCACCGCGACGGCATGATCCTCGACGCCAACGCCAACGTCGCCCGCATTCTCGGCTACCGGCTGAACGAACTGATCGGCCGCAACGTGCTCGACCTCATCTCCCCCGGCGCCCGCAGCACCGTCGACCGGGCCCTCTCCACCGCCGTCCCGGACCGTTTCTACGAAGTGCACGGGCGACGGCCCGACGGCACCGAATACATCGTCGAGGTGCACAGCCGGGAAACCCTGCTGCAGGGGCAGAAGGTGCGCGTGGCCGCGGTCTCCGAGGTCACCAGCCGGCGCCGCGCCGAGGAGGAGATCCGCGCCTCCGAACGGGAGTTGGCGCGCATCCTCGACAGCATGCAGGACACCTACTACCAGACCGACGCGCAGGGCAACATCGTTCGCGCCTCCCGTTCCGGCTGCGAGCTGCTCGGCTATTCCATGGACGAACTGGTCGGCATGTCGATGGGTCGGCTCTACGTGGAGCCGGACGGGCGCGACCAGTTCACTGCGGCGATCAACGCCAACGGCGGTTCGGTGCGCAACTACATCGCCCGGATCAAGCGCAGCGACGGCCGGGTCGCCTGGGTCTCGACCAATGCCCAATACCTGTACGACGACCACGGCGGCATTCTCGGCGTCGAGGGCACCACCCGCGACATCACGCCGTTGATGCAGTCGGAGCTCGACCTGCGCCGCAGCGAGGAGCGCTATCGCGAAATCTTCCAGACCAACGCCGTGTCGATCTGGGAAGAGGACTTTTCCGAGGTCAAGGAACTGCTCGATGAGCTGCGCCAGCAGGGCGTGCACGACCTGCGCGCCTACTTCGCCGCACATCCGGAGACCGTGCTGGAGGCGGCCCGACGCACCCACGTAATCGACGTCAACGACGTCACGGTGGAGATGTTCGGCGCCGTCAGCAAGTACGAGCTGCTCGGTTCGCTGGACACCATCTTCCTGCCGGAGTCCCTGGCCGGCTCGGCGGAACTGCTGGCCTCGATCGCCGAGGGCCGCCCGCAACTGGAGGTGGAGACGGTCAACCGGACCCTGCGCGGCGAACCGATCGACGTGCTGATCAAGGTCAAGCTGCCGGAGGAGACCGACTACGGCCGCATCCTGGTGAGCATGATCGACATCACCGCGCGCAAACGGGCCGAACGTCAGGCACAGCAGGCAAAGGAGGACGCCGAGCGCGCCAACCGCGCCAAGGGCGAGTTCCTCGCCACCATGAGCCACGAGATCCGCACGCCGATGAACGGCATCCTCGGCATGGTCCAACTGCTCGGCCACACCCGCCTCGACGCACGCCAGAGCGACTACGTCAACGCCATCGCCAACTCCGGGCGGACCCTGATGACCCTGCTCAACGACGTGCTCGACCTCTCCAAGATCGAGGCCGGCAAGATCATGCTCGAGTACGCCGACTTCGAACTGCGGCCGCTGCTGGAGAACCTGGTCCACCTCTACTCCGCCGAGGCATCGAGCAAGGGGCTGCAGCTCGAACTGGAGAGCGTCGGCGAGCTGCCGAACACCGTACGCGGCGACCCCACCCGCCTCTCCCAGGCCCTGCTCAACCTGCTGGCCAACGCGGTCAAGTTCACCGAACGGGGCGAGGTGGTGCTGCGGGTGGCGATCCCCGACGCGGCGACACCGCTGCAGGTGGCCTTCGCCGTCCGCGACACCGGCATCGGCATTCCCAAGGAGACCCAGAGCCGCCTGTTCCAGGCCTTCGAGCAGGGGGACTCCTCGATCACCCGCCGCTTCGGCGGCACCGGCCTGGGACTGGCCATCAGCCACGAACTGGTGGGGCTGATGGGCGGCGCCCTGGAGCTCGAGAGTTCGCCCGGGGTGGGCTCCGAGTTCCGCTTCACCCTGACCTTCGGCGAACCGCTCTACGACGTCGACCCGGAACCGACGGTGGTACCGATCGCGCCGCTGCAGATCCTGCTGGTGGACGACGAGCCGGTGAACCGCCAAACCACCGGCGGCCTGCTGGAGTACCACGGCCACACGGTGACCACCGCCCCGGGCGGTGCCGAGGCGCTCGAGATGTTCGCCGCGACCCCGTTCGACGC
>CAZMMH010000328.1:0-3338 GCA_964567315.1 uncultured Gammaproteobacteria bacterium | reverse complement strand
AAGTGCCTGGTGCGCATCGGTGGCGGCAACCTGAAGTCCGTGGTGGTCTTCGCCGTCCTCGGCGTGGTCGCCTATTTCATGGTCAATCCCTTCCCGCATTCGGACAAGACCCTGTTCACCGTGCTGTTCTACGACTGGATCCGTCCGCTGGCGGTGAGTCTGAAGGGGCAGCAGGATCTGGGTTCCATGCTCAGCGCCAAGAACCCGCAGGCCGCGCGGGACTGGATCGGCGGCATCCTGGTGGTGGCGCTGCTGGTGATCGTGTTCAAGTCCAGCGACTTCCGCGGTCGCTTCGACAACATCCTGGGCGGCCTGGTGGTCGGCCTGGCCGTCCTGGCCGGCTGGTACGTCAGCGGTCACATTCACCTCAATCTCGACGGCGACAGCTATACCCTGCGCGGCTACGTCCAGGACTGGTCCTTCCTCACCGACAGCCCGCTGACCAACAAGCCTGAGGCGGCGCCCCTAAGCGCCCAGTCCTTCACCTTCATCAACCCGATGGGCCAGACCCTGGGCTACGTCGCCTCCGGCTTCAAGCACGTCGAACTGACCTTCGGCATCATGGCGGTGTTCGGCGTGATCGCCGGCTCCTTCGCCTGGGCCCTGGTCAGCCGCGGTTTCCGCTTCGAGTGGTTCGTCTCCCTGCGCGACTTCGTCACCCACGTGATCGGCGCGGTGCTGATGGGCTTCGGTGGCGTGCTGGGCATGGGTTGCACCATCGGCCAGGGCATTACCGGTGTTTCGACCCTGGCGCTGGGTTCGATCCTGGCCCTGCTGTCCATCATCTTTGGCAGCGCCCTGACCATGAAGATCCAGTATTACCGCATGTGCTATGAGGATGAGGCGAGCTTCCTCGCCGCGCTGCTCAGCTCCCTGGTGGACATGCGCCTGCTGCCGGGCGGTTTGCGCCGGCTCGAGCCGATCTGAGCATGCGCCCGGAGCCGGGACTCCACACTTGCTATTTCCGGCTTTTTGGGTAGCATTACCGCCTTCCCGCGGGGCCGTTAGCTCAGTTGGTAGAGCAGTTGGCTTTTAACCAATTGGTCGAAGGTTCGAGTCCTTCACGGCCCACCACCCTTTCCCGAGACCGGCGCTTGCGCCGGTCTTTTCGTTTTCACCGTCACGTTCTACCGTCCCCGCGTACGTCCGTGGCTTGCCTGCTGGGGGGCAGGCGGCGTTAAAATCGACCCGTCTCGATGAATGAATGGCAGGATGTTTCCGTTTCGGGACCGGCCGTCAGGTCGACGCAGTAGCGCGTACGGAGGGGAAGGATGGATCGCCGCAAGATAGACGTCAGCGACCTGCGCATCGGGATGAATATTGTCGAGCCCGACCGCCCGTGGCTCGAAACCCCGTTCCTGTTCCAAGGCTTTCCGCTGGTCAGCGACGACCAGGTCCAGCAGGTGCGCGAGATTTGCCAGTACGTTTATATCGACGAAGAGTCCGCCCGGCTAATCGAAAACCGCCCCGGGATCGGGCCGCAACTGTCGGCCACGGCCCTGGCGGAGGACGCCAAGCGTACCCGTTCGCTGATTTCCCATTATCGTCGCGAGACGCCGTACGAAAAGAATATCTCCTTCGAGGAGGGGCTGGCCCGGGGCCGGGAGGTGGTGGCAAAGGCGCGGGCCCAGGTCGACAACATGTTCGAGGACGTGCGCATGGGCCGCAGTATCGACACGGCGGCGGCCCGCTCGGTGGTCCGCACCATGGTCGATACGATCATTGGCAATCCGGATGCCATGCTGTGGTATACGCAGCTGAAGAAGCGCGACGAATACACTGCGATTCACAGCCTGAACGTATGCATCTTCTCCATCGCCTTCGGGCGGCATATGGAGTTTCACGAGGATGCCTTGAACGATATCGGCTTCGGTGCGCTGCTCCACGACATCGGCAAGATGCGGGTGCCACTCGAGATCCTGAACAAGCCGGGCAAACTGACCGACGAGGAGTTTGCCCAGATGCGCCTGCACCCCGGATTCGGCAAGGAGGTGCTGGAATTGCATCAGGGGATACCGGCATCGGCGATCGACATCGCCTACGCCCACCATGAGCGGGTCAACGGCTCCGGGTATCCGCTCGGCCTGAGCGGCGGGGAGATCTCGCTGTTCGCGCGCATGGTGGGGATCGTCGACGTCTACGACGCGATCACCAGCAACCGCGTCTACCACAACGGCCTCGGTTCGAGCGAGGCCCTGGACCGGCTGTTCAAGTGGCGCAACGACCACTTCGACATGACCCTGATCGAGGGATTCATTCAGTGCGTTGGGATCTACCCGGTCGGCAGCCTGGTGGAACTCAGCAGCGGGGAGGTCGGCCTGGTGACCCAGATCAACCGGCAGCAGCGCCTGCGGCCGTCGGTGACGCTGATTCTGGACGAGAAGAAGAACCCCTATTTCCCACCGCGGGTGGTGGACCTGGCGGCGACGGACGATCCCGACCGGGTGCGTGACTACCAGATCACCCGGGTGCTGGCGCCGGAGACCTACAAGGTGGATATGGGGGAATATCTGCTGCACCGGGTGCCGGCGGCGCTCGCCGCCGGCAGCTAGCGACTCCTACGGACTGTCCTGTTTCGGCGCCAGCTGGCGCTCCTGTTTCAGCTCCTCCAGCCGGGCGTTGATGCGCGAGCGCTGATAGAGATCCAGGTTCCCGCCTTTCAGTGCCAGCTTGAGCTGTTCGATCGCACTGCCGAGATCCCCGTTCAGATAGAAGTACTCCGCCATCGCCTCGCGGGAGGAGGTGAGGTCGCCGCGTTTGCCCTCGGCCTCGGCCAGCATCCGGTAGAGACGCGGGTCGTTGCTGTGGCGTTGCAGATGTCGGCGCAAGACCTTCTCCGCAGTATCGTTGCGCCCGACCGAGAGCAGGGCCCGCGCGTAGGCGGTGTTGAGAGGCTCGCTGTCGGGGTAGAGCGCCAGGGCGTCCTCGTAGGTGCTGATGGCCGCCTTGCTCTTGCCGTTGTCAAGCTGGATGCCGGCCAGGGCGATCATGTATTCGATGCGGTCCGGATCCTTCTTCAACAGCTTCTTCAGCTGCGTACCGGCGGCGGCATAGTCGTGGTTGCGCGCCAGGGCCAGGGCGTAGCCGTACTCTTCCGCCTCGCGGTTGCGGTACTGGCCGGTCTCCAGCTCGGCGGCAAAGCGCTGCGGCAGCTGCTCCGGGTGGTCGTCGAGCAGAACCCGCAGCCGCGCCAGCACCAGCTGGTAGGCCATGCTGTCCACGTGTTGGCGCACCGGGTAGCGTTCGGCCCGCGCGCGGGCGTCGGCGATGCGGTTTTCGCTGATCGGGTGGGTGCGCAGGAACTCGGGTACCTCGCTGCCGTATGTCTGGTTGCGACT
>CAZMMH010000327.1:0-3341 GCA_964567315.1 uncultured Gammaproteobacteria bacterium | reverse complement strand
CGATGGCGGTGTCGGTGCGGATCTCCTTGGCCACCGCGAAGGTGTGCTGGAACAGGCGCTGCAGCAGTCCGCCGAGACTGCCGGCGTTGCCGGCCGCCTGGTAGGCCTCCTTCATCTGGCCGAGGATCTGTGGCTCGCCGAGGATCAGCGAATCGAGGCCGCCGGCCACCCGCAGCATGTGTTCCACCGCCTGCTGGTCGGGCAGGCTGTAGAGATAGGGTTCGATCTGGTCGCGGCTGAGGGCGTGGAAGCGGCAGAGCCAGTCGATCACCGGCACATCGCCGCCCTCCAGGTGGCAGTAGATTTCGGTGCGGTTGCAGGTGGAGAGCACCGCGGCCTCGGTCACCTCCGGGGCGGCCACCAGCTCGCGCAGCGCATCGTTCAGCACGTCGGGCCCGAAGGTGACGCGCTCGCGGATGTCGACCGGTGCGGTGCGGTGGTTTATCCCCAGGGTGAAAAGCGGCATCGAGGGCAGAAGTCCGAAGTGAGACGGGAAATTTTCCGTTATGCGTGACGCGATTACAAGCGCGTGACCCGGAAGTGGGGGCGTCCGGGGACGGCTGCGGGGGGCGGAATTTGCGGTATAGTGTCGCTTCACTACCGGACCACGGGAGCTTCGCGCGTGGACCCACGCATGTTCAGGAATACCGCCCTCGCCGCCGCCTTCGTGCTGACATCGGGGTGTGCCGCGGCGCCGCACAAGGACGGCGAGGTCAAGGCCCAGGCCGCACCGGCCGCACCGGCCGCACAGGCACCGGTCGCCCCGGTAGCGACGCCGCCGGCACCGCCGGTGCGCCCCGTCGAGGAGCTCGAACCCGACGTGCTGTTCAGCCTGTTGGTGGCGGAGATCGCCGGCCAGCGCGGTGACTACGCGCTGACCGTGGGCGAATACGTGCACGCGGCGGAGCTCAGCGAGGACCCGGACGTGGCCGAGCGGGCCACCCGGGTGGCCCTGTTCGCGCGGGACGAAAAGGCCGCCTACAAGGCGGTCCGGCGCTGGGTCGAGCTGGCCCCCGACGACCAGGAGGCGCGCCGCATCCTCACCCTGCTGGCGCTGCGCGCGGGCGACACCAAGACCGCGCTGGACAACCTGGAGGCATTGGTCAACATGCCCCAGGACCAGTCGCGGCAGACCCTCGATCTGACGGTTGCCGTGCTCGGCAACGCCAAGGACCGCAAGGCGGCGCTGCAGGTGCTCGATACCCTCGCCAAGCGCCACCCGGACAACGCCCTGGTGCAGTACAGTCGCGGCGTGGTGGCGCTCTACGCGGAGCAGTCGCAGTTGGCTCTCGACAGCGCCGAAGCGGCCCTCAAACTGCGCCCCGACTGGCAGGAGGCCAAACTGCTGAAGGCCCGCGCGCAGCTGGCCCTGGGCCAGACCGAGGTGGCCCTCAAGGCGCTCAAGGCGATGGTCGACCAGACGCCCACGGCGCTGCCGCTGCGCATGGTCTATGGTCGCGCGCTGCTCTCCGCACGCCGCTACGACGAGGCCCTGGCGCAGTTCGCCGAACTGACCAAACAGGCGCCGCAGAACGCCGACGTGACGTACGCCTACGGCCTGCTGCTGCTGGATGCCGGGCGTCTCGACGAGGCCGAGTCCACCTTCCACTCGCTGCTCGAGCTGGATAAGCACGTGCAGGATGCCTACTACTACCTCGGGCGCCTGGAGGAGCTGCGCAAGCACCCGCAGAAGGCGCTCGACTTCTATCAGCAGGTTACCGCGCCGTCGCGGGCGCTCGATGCCCAGCTGCGCATCGCCCGCCTGCTGGCCCAGACCGGCAAACTGGGCGAGGGGCGCGCGCTGCTCGAATCCCTGCGCGCGCGCAATCCGACCATTGCGCCCCAGCTGTACGAGGCGGAGGCGACGCTGCTGCGGGATTACGGCGAGCCGCAGGCGGCCTTCGACGTCTATACCAAGGCCCTCAAGCGGTTTCCGGGCAACCGCGATCTGCTCTACGGCCGGGCGCTCACCGCCGAGAAGCTGGGCCGGGTCGACCTGCTGGAGCACGACCTGCGCCAGGTGTTGGCCAAGAATCCGGACGACGCGCCGGCCCTCAATGCCCTCGGCTACACCCTGGCCGACCTCACGACCCGCTACGCCGAGGCCCTGAAGTACATCAGCAAGGCCCTCGAACTGCAGCCGGGCGATCCGGCGATTCTCGACAGCATGGGCTGGGTGCAGTACCGGTTGGGCCACAACGCCAAGGCCCTGGAGTATCTCAAACAGGCCTTCGATGCCCTCAAGGATCCCGAGATCGCCGCCCATTACGGCGAGGTGTTGTGGGTTAGCGGTGACCACGGGCAGGCGCGCAAGGTCTGGGCCGAGGGGCGCAAGCTGGAGCCGGACAATGCGGTACTGAAAAGGGTCACCGACCGCTTCCTCAAGCCGTGAAACGCCTGCTGCCGCTGCTGTTTCTGCTGGGGCTGGCCGGCTGCGGCACCCTGCCGCCGGCCCCCGGCGGTGCGCCGGCCCGGGACTGGGCGCAGCGGCGCGCGGCGCTCGCCGCGATCAGCGCCTGGGAACTGCGCGGGCGTATCGGGGTGTTCAGCGAGCGCGACAGCTGGCACGCCGCCATCGACTGGCGTCAGCGGCCCGACCACCGCTACCGGCTGCAGCTCGACGGGCCCCTGGGCAGCGGCAGCGTGCGCATCGAGGGTGGCCCCGCAGGGGTGGTGCTCAGGGCCTCCGACGGCACCGAACTGCATGCGGCCGACGCCGACAGCCTGCTGGCCCGTCATCTCGGCTATCCGGTTCCGCTGGCCGGCCTGCGCTACTGGGTGCTCGGTGTGCCCGATCCGCTGATGCCGGCACGGCTGGAGTTCGCGCCCGGCACTTCGCGCCTGGCGCGCCTGCACCAGGATGGCTGGAACATCCGCTTCCTCGACTACCACGAACGGGACGGCGCGCTGCTGCCGGGCAAGGTCTTCCTGGACGGGCGCGGCTTCCGCGTGCGCCTGGTGATCGGCGAGTGGACCCGCCTGAGTCCGGGGTCGTGAGCGCGGCCCCCTGGCCCGCCCCGGCCAAACTCAACCTGTTTCTGCACATCATCGGCCGCCGGCCCGACGGCTACCACCTGCTGCAGAGCGTGTTCCAGTTCCTGGATCGCGGCGACCTGCTGCATTTCAGCCTGCGCGACGACGGCGAGCTGCGGCGTCTGAACGAGCTGCCCGGGGTGCCCGCGGAGGAGGACCTGGTGGTGCGTGCGGCGCGCCTGCTCCAGGCCGAGGCCGGGATCCGGCTGGGCGCCGAGATCCGGGTGGACAAGCGCCTGCCCATGGGTGGCGGCCTGGGCGGCGGCAGCTCCGACGCCGCCACCACCCTGGTCGCCCTCAATGCCCTG